>NZ_RZSL01000300.1:0-7541 GCF_003997355.1 Mesorhizobium sp. M1E.F.Ca.ET.041.01.1.1
TTCTGTCAGGAAGAGGGAGAGAGATGGAACTGTTCGATCTGCACGGCGACGTGGCATTGGTGACAGGCGCCGGCAGCGGCATCGGCCAGGCGATCGCCATCGGGCTTGCGGAGGCCGGCGCCGATGTCGCCTGCTTCGGCCACAGCTCGAAAGGCGGGCTTGAAGAAACGGCCGGCAAGATCAAGGCGCTCGGCCGCAAGGCGCTGGTGCTGACCGGCACGGTGACATCCGAAAGCGACCTTGCGGCGGCGGTGGAACGTATCGAGAAGGAACTCGGCGCGCTGACGATTGCCGTCAACAATGCCGGCGTCGCCGGGGCAGAACCCGCCGAGACGCTGCCGATGGAAAAGTGGCAGAAGATCTACGACGTCAATGTCAGCGGCGTCTTCCTGTCCTGCCAGGCCGAGGCGCGCGTCATGCTGCCCCGCCGCCGGGGCTCGATCATCAACATCGCCTCGATGTCGGGCTCGATCGTCAATCGCGGCCTGACGCAGGCACACTACAATTCCTCCAAGGCGGCGGTGATCCACATGTCGAAGAGCCTCGCCATGGAGTGGGCCGATCGCGGCCTGCGCGTCAATGTGGTGAGCCCCGGCTACACGCTGACGCCAATGAACAAACGCCCCGAGGTTGCCGAGCAGATAAAAATCTTCGAGCGCGACACGCCCATGGGCCGCATGGCGACGCCGGAGGAAATGGTCGGCCCGACTGTGTTCCTGGCAAGTCGTGCCGCGAGTTTCGTCACCGGCATCGACCTGATCGTCGATGGCGGCTTCGTCTGCTGGTAGGAGAAAGTTGAAGTGCAGAAGCGTTTCGAAGGAAAGACAGCGGTCGTCACGGGCGCCAGCGGCGGCATCGGTGCCGCCATGGCCAAGCGCTTCGCGGCGGAAGGCGCGGCGGTCGTAGTCAGCGCCATCGATCCCCGCGTCGACGAAGTTGCAGCAAGCCTCAAGGCATCGGGTGCGAAGGTCGCCTCGATGCGCATGGACGTAACGAAGAAGGACGAGGTCGCAGCACTCTACGACCTTGCCGAGAAGGAATTCGGCCGCGTCGACATCTCCGTGCAGAACGCCGGCGTCATCACCATCGCCAGGATCGAGGCGATGACGGAAGCCGAGTGGGACAAGGTGATGGCGGTGAACACCAAGGGCGTGTTCCTGTGCTGCCAGGAAGCGATTGCCCGCATGCGCAAGCATGGCCAAGGCGGCAGACTCATCAACACGGCATCCGGCCAGGCGCGGCAGGGCTTCATCTACACACCGCACTACGCGGCCTCGAAATTCGGCGTCGTCGGCATCACGCAGAGCCTCGCCAAGGAAGTGGCCAAGGAAAAGATCACCGTCAACGCCATCTGCCCCGGCATCATCGACACCGACATGTGGGCCTATAACGACACCGCCTGGGGCAAGCTGCTCGGCGACTACAAGCCGGGCGAGCTGATGGCGGAATGGGTGAAGAACATCCCCATGGGCCGCGCCGGCAGCGGCGAGGATGTGTCCGGCCTGGTCAGCTTCCTCGCCAGCGACGACGCGGCCTACATCACCGGACAGACGATCAATGTCGACGGCGGCCTGATCATGTCGTGAGGGGCCACGACCGTATCTCGGCTGGCGGCAAACTCTTATGGGCGACCCGCCGACGGCGCCAATACCTTGCCCGACGTATAGTGCGCGCACCTTTGTCCTTCGCACATCGGAAGCTTCCTCAACCAACTGTGAAAGGCCGCAGTCTGGTGCCTGTCGCCATCGATCCCGAGACGGCCTTCAAGCTGGCGGTAATAGAGGCCTTCGCCACTGCCGGCATTTCCAAGTCGGAACTCGCGCGGCGCCTCGGGCGGGGCGAGACGGAGGCGCGTCGTATCCTCGACCCGGACCACCCGACGGGCTTGCCGCTGATGAAAGCGGCGCTTGCCGTGCTCGGCAAGCAAGCTGTCGTATCAATCATGGATGCGGCTTGACGCCCGCGCCAGGACCGTGTCGGAAGATTTCGTTGCCGGACCCGCGACATAAGAAGGCTTGCCGCCACGATTGCGCTCCTGTGTCGCACCGAATATGTTCACTTGGAGTGAAATAACTCCGCATTGGCTTGGGGCGACATGGCGAAGAAGAATTCCAATACCAAGCCTGCCGGCGTGGCCGCCAAGGGCAAGACGCTGCCAAAAAACATCCCGGCCCATGGGCCCACGATCCGAACGCCGCTGACGCAAGACCCGCACGCGATCCGCGACACCCGCGAAAAAGTGCTGGAGGTCGCCATTGGCCATGAGGTGCGCGCCTTCCGCAAGAAGCTCGGCATCACGGTCGCCGATCTCGCGGCGGCCACCGACATTTCGCTCGGCATGCTGTCGAAGATCGAGAACGGCATCACCTCGCCTTCGCTGACCACGCTGCAGGCGCTGTCGCGGGCGCTCGGCGTTCCTCTCACCGCCTTCTTTCGCCGCTTCGAGGAGGAACACAGCGCAGTCTTCGTCAAGGCCGGCGAAGGCGTCGATGTCGAGCGGCGCGGCACGCGCGCTGGCCACCAGTACAATCTGCTCGGCCATATCGGCGCAAACACCAGCGGCGTCGTCGTCGAGCCCTACATGATCACGCTGACCGAGGAGTCGGATGTGTTCCCGACCTTCCAGCATGAAGGCATGGAGTTCCTCTACATGCTCGAGGGCGAGGTTCTGTACCGGCATGGCAGCAACCTCTACCCGATGAAGCCGGGCGACAGTCTGTTCTTCGATGCCGACGCGCCGCACGGACCGGAAGAGCTGACGCGGCTGCCGATGCGCTATCTTTCCATAATCTGCTACCCGCAGAACAGCACGAGCTGATCAGCGCGTAAGCCCTACCTCGCGAGGCATTTCAGCTGGCTCGTGCCCAGCGTCATGCAGTTCCTGCGGGCAAATGGTTTTATCCACAGGCAAGCGGCGGGCCATGAAGCCAAGTCGTTTACGCTGCGTAAAACCGCCTTGACAATCTCGCGGTTCGAGCAGAACTTATGAAAAAAATTTCACTCTGTTGAAAGAGTGGACGCCCGGTCGTTTCGGGACCGGACGTCGAGAAAAGGGGAAAAACCGATGTCCGACATTAAGCAGCGCGTCGAAGCGCTGTACCGTTCCGACGTGCGCGGATCCGTGCTCCTGATCGTCTGCCTGTGGGCAACGATCCTCTTCGTCCTCCTGATGACCTGGGCTTATATCCCCGACAGCGGGATCAAGCTCGTGGTGGTGGTCGCGGCCGCCGCGGTGCTGATCTTCAACACCGCCGCCATCCTGGCGATGCTCAATCACTACAAGGAAGACAAGGACTTCATCTACGGCCTCGACATCAAGAACGCCGACGCGTTCCGCAACCGCAAGTCCTGAGGGGAAAGACCATGTCTCGCTACATCCCGCCGGAACAGAGCAAGGCCGGCCAGATCTTCGACATCGCCGTCGTCGTGGTCGCCATCTTCGTGGCGCTGTGGCTGCCGCTGAAACTCGGCCTCGCCGGCGCGGCGAAATCCATCGATCCCCTGGACGCCAAGACCTGGGACGCGCTCGGCCAGAACGCGACCATGGCCTCGGTCTGGGAAAAGCTCGGCTATACGCCAGAGACCGCGCACGACATCATCCAGAACCGCTTCCACTACATCATCGACTGGCCGACGCTGATCATCATGGCGGTCGTGCTGATCGCCTATTTCGTCTTCCTGTTCCGCGCCTCCGATCGCGAGTATCGCGAGGTGATCAACGAAAAATTCGACGACAAGTAATCCTTCGACGACACGTAATTCGGGGACACGATCATGTGGATGACAGTCTCTTACGCATGCTGGGCCATCTCGATCCTGCTGGCGCTCTGGATGCTCTACGACTGGTTCAAGGTCGATACGACCTATTCCGAGGGTGTTCTGACCTCCTCGCGCGAGGGCGAGCTTGAAGCCGTTTCCGAAAAACACCGGATCTGAGTGGGGACTGACGATGACCGCTGCGGTTGAAACGGGACTAACGACGACTATCCACGGCGACAGGGTTTCGCTGCTCAGGGTGCTCGGCCCCGCCCATGTCTGGGCGCTCGGCGTCGGCATCGTGCTGGTCGGCGAGTTCACCGGCTGGAACTTTGCGGCAGACAAGGGCGGGGCGCTTGCCGCTCTGATCGTCTGCTGGATCGTCGGGCTGCTCTACACATCGGTCGCCATGATCGATTCCGAAGTGACCTCGACCGTCGCCGCCGCCGGCGGGCAATACGCGCAGGCCAAGCACATCGTCGGGCCGCTGATGGCCTTCAACGTCGCGCTGTTCCTGGTCTTCGCCTACACCATGCTCGAAGTGTCGGACGCGATCCTGCTCGGCGACACGATCGTCGCCAAGGCCGGCGTCGAAGGATTGACGCACAATTCCTTCATCGCCGCCACCATCGTGGTGCTCGCCTGGCTCAACTATCGCGGCGTGCTGATGACGCTCAACGTCAACTTCATCATTACCGCGGTCGCCTATATCTCGATCGTCATCCTGTTCTTCTCGGTGAGCCCCTGGACACAAGGGGCGGTGCTGAAACTCAATGAGCTGGTCACGCCCGGCAACGCGCTGCCCTATGGCTGGATCGGCGTTATCGCCGCCTTCCAGTTCGGCATCTGGTATTATCTCGGCATCGAAGGCACCACGCAGGCCGCCGAGGAAGTGCGCTCGCCGGCGCGCTCCCTGCCCTATGGCACGATGGCCGGCATGATCACGCTTTTGATCGCCGCCGCCATGACCTGGTATGTCTGCGCCTCGCTGATGCCTTGGGAATATCTTGGCATCACCTATTATCCGCTCTGGGACGCCGGCAAGCTGACCGGCAGCCCGTTGCTCGAGAACCTGCTCTTCATCGCGACATTGCTCGCGGCGCTCGCCTCGGCCAATGGCTGCATCAACGACGCGGCGCGCGCCTGGTTCTCGCTCGGCCGCGACCGCTACCTGCCGAGCTGGTTCTCGGCGGTGCATCCGAAGTACCGCACGCCCTATCGCTCGATCCTGTTCCTGCTGCCGATCGCGCTGGCTTTCGCCTTCATCGCCGATCTCAACCAGGCGATCACCTTCTCGATCCTGTCGGGCGTGCTGCAATATACCTTCATGAGCATCAACATCATGATGTTCCGCAAGAAGTGGCCGCTGGGCTCGATCCGCCGCGGCTACACGCATCCCTTCCATCCGCTGCCGGCGATCGTTCTGTTCTGCCTGTGCGTGGTGACCTTCTTCGCCATCTTCCTCGGCTTCGGCTCGCAGTTGATCGCGATGACCATCTTCTATTTCCTGATCTCGCTGTGGTTCCACTTCTACCGCTACAAGTTCGTGCGCCGCGGCGACCAGTTCACCATGCCGTGGCCGAAACCACAGGGCTATTGAACGGAAAAAACCCGCCGCCGCGGCGGCGGGTGTTGGCGTATCGAGATGTCTGAGTTGACGTCAGCTTTGCTTACCGGAGCGATCGCGCTTGCGGTCGTCTTCCACCTTGCCTGGCTCGCGCGCGCCAGCCGCAACAGGGCCAGCGCGGCGCGCGCCGCCGACGAGGCAAGCATCCGCGCGGTCATCCCGGACGCCGTCGATGTCTCCGATGGCACGGCCGGCGTCGCCACCTGGGCCGGTTCTTGGAACGGCGAACGCGCGCAGGTGCGCACCATCGTCGACACGCTTGCGACCCGGAAGCTTCCAACACGCTGGCTGAGCGTGTCGATCACTGAGCCCGTCGCGGTGCCGGGCATTTTCGACATGATGATGCGGCCGGGCTCGCCGACGACCTTCTCCAATTTCGACCATCTCGAGCACACGCTGCCCAAAACAACCGCCCTGCCCGCCGAAGCGGTACTCAGGACCGACCGCCGGGGTGATGCTTTCCCGCAAGACTTGATCGCAGCGCATGCCGGGGTCTTTGCCGAAGGCCGCGCCAAGGAACTGCTGATCACGCCCAAGGGCGTGCGCATCGTCTGGCTGCTGGCCCAGGCCGACCGGGTGCGCTACAGCGTCTTCCGGCAAGCCGCTTTCGGCGACGCGAGGCTCGATCCGGCATTGCTCGAAGAACTGGTCGAAGCCGCATCCTCGCTTCGTCACGCGATCAACCGGCGCGAAAGGCAGGCCGCATGAGCGACGCCACCGACCACACTGGCAGGGCTTCGAACCCCTATCTTGTGCTGGCCTCCGCAATCGTCCTGCCAGGCAGCGGGCATGTCATGCTGGGCTTGCCCGCGCGCGGCCTGCAGTTCCTGTTCTTCATGGTGATCCTCGGCTGGGTGACGACCAAGGTGGCGCCGCCGGACGCCAGCTTCATCGGCCGTCACGCCGGCGGCTTTCTCATCTATGCGCTGTCGATCCTCGACGCCTACAGGATAGCACGCGTCCGCCATGCAATATGGGCCCACAAGCCCCACCCCGATGGCGATAGCGCCACAAGCGGCGTGAAGGCAGATATATAAACGTCGGAGGCTGACATGTGCGGAATCGTCGGACTTTTCCTGAAGGACAAGGCGCTGGAGCCGAAACTCGGCGCGATGCTGTCGGAGATGCTGATCTCGCTCAGCGACCGCGGTCCGGACAGCGCCGGCATCGCCATCTATGGCGCCGCAACCGGCAACGAGGCCAAGATCACCGTGCAGTCGCCGAAACCCGAACGCGATTTCCGCGGCCTCGATGCCGTGCTCGCCAAGGCGATCGGCGCGCCGGTGAGCGTCGCGGTCAAGTCGACACACGCGGTCGTCAGGACCACACCCGACAAGGTCGACGCCGCGCGCGAGGCGCTGCAATCGCTCAGGCCCGATATCCGCATCATGGGCGCCGGCGAAGCGATCGAGATCTACAAGGAAGTCGGCCTGCCGGAAGCCGTCGTCGATCGCTTCGACGTGCGCTCGATGATCGGCACGCACGGCATCGGTCACACCCGCATGGCGACGGAATCGGCGGTCACCACGATGGGCGCGCATCCATTTTCGACCGGCGCCGACCAGTGCCTGGTGCACAACGGCTCGCTCTCCAACCACGACAATGTCCGCCGCGAGCTGGTGCGCGAGGGCATGACCTTCGAGACCGAGAACGACACCGAGGTGGCAGCCGCCTATCTCTCCAACAAGATGGCGCATGGCAAGAATCTCGGCGAGGCGCTGGAGGGCACACTTTCCGACCTCGATGGTTTCTTTACTTTCGTCGTCGGCACCAAGAACGGCTTCGGCGTGGTGCGCGACCCGATCGCCTGCAAGCCCGCCGTGATGGCCGAGACCGACCAGTACGTCGCCTTCGGCTCGGAATATCGCGCGCTCACCAAGCTGCCCGGCATAGACAATGCGAGGGTTTGGGAACCGGAGCCCGCAACCGTCTATTTCTGGGAGCATTGAGTTCATGCCTGCAACACCCATGCCGAAGGCGCAGCGCGAGCAAGGCCATGCGAGGGTATTCGACCTCGGCCAGCAGTCCCTGCGCGAGCTGAACCAGGCGCTGCACAATCTCGCCCCCGGCTCGAACGAGACCGCCTGGGAAGTGCTCAATCCGAAAGGCAGCCATTCGGTCGCCGTCGGCGTCGACCAGCCGGTCAGCATCGATGTGC
>NZ_RZSL01000301.1:0-7510 GCF_003997355.1 Mesorhizobium sp. M1E.F.Ca.ET.041.01.1.1
ATCGTAAGCCGGCTTGCGGACCTCGGACGGCAAGCAACTGAGCAGGGCAGGGCCGAGGCTTTCGGCGCGCACCGCGCTCACCGGTTCGCTCCGATCACCCATTGCTCCTGGTCGATCAGCGCGCCGGTCATCGGCCCGGCAGCGTCGGAGAGCAGGAAGACGGCGAGGTTGGCGATGTCGCCCACCGAGAACAGCCGGCCGAAGGGCTGGGCCGCATTGGCCGCATCGAGCCAGCCCGGCCCATGGCCAAGCGTATCGGCCTGCATGACGCGCTCGGCCGGCGTGTCGGTCCAGCCGACATTGATGCCGTTGACGCGGATGCGGTCGAAGCGGTGGGCATTGGCGGCATTCTTGGTCAGCGTCGCCAGCGCGCCCTTGGTGGCGGAATAGACGGCAAGCTCGGGCGAGCCGCAATGCGCGTTGATCGACAGGATGTTGACGATGGCGCCGCCCCCGCCGCGCTTCGTCATGTCGGCGATGACCGCCTGCATCAGGAAGAAGGGCGCGCGCGCATTGACGGCGAACAGCGATGCCCAGTCTTCGAGGCTGGCATCGACGAAGGAGGCGCGGTCGGTAAGGCCCGCGGCATTCACGAGTGCGTCGATGCGGCCGAAGCGCTCGATGCAGGTCCGGGCGAGCATTGCCGGAGCCTCGGGATCGCCGAGGTCGGCGGCGGCAAAGGCGGTCGGGGTGCCCATGGCGGAAAGTTCGGCGGCGACAGCGTCGCCGCGTTTGCGGTCGCGGCCGGTGATCACAAGGCCTTCGGCGCCGGAGCGCGCGGCGGTCTCGGCGATCGCGCGGCCAATGCCCTGCGTCGCGCCGGTGACCAGCACCACCTTGTTGTCGAGCCGAACCTCCATTCCTCCTCCCGGAACAAAGTTTCTATTTTTTTAAAATGGAACAAAAGTTCCCGATAGTCAACCGCCACGGTCAGCCTGTCCGGCGCGCAACGACGCCGTGGACCAAAGCCATGCCGACGGCGAGCGATGCGGCGAGCGAGCGGAAGCCGGCGAAATCCGACTCTACCACCTCCAGCCAGGCGTCGGAGAGTCTCACCAGCGGCGAGAAGGTGCTGTCGGTGATGGCGACGATGCGCGCCTTGCGCTCATGCGCGACGGCGACGAGGTCGGGCGTGATCGAATTATAGGGGCTGAAGGAGACTGCGAGCACCGCGTCGCGCGGCGTTATGCAGCCGACCTGGTCGAGCGCGGTCGAGCCGACATTGTCGACCAGCACGTTGCGCACCCCCTGCTGCGACAGCGTCAGCGACAGATAGGTGGTGACGGGGAAGGCGCGCTTGCTGCCGATGACATAGATCAGTTCCGCGCTGGCCAGCAGTTCGACCATCTTCTCGAAGCTGTCGATGTCGAAGCCGTTGCCGATGCGGCCGAGTGAGGCTTGCGAGGCGCCGACCATGCCGTTGAGGAAATGCAGGTTGGCGTTGGGTTCGGCCGTGGGCTCGTGGCTGCGACCCTCCGGCCATGAGCCTTTCATGTGGTCCTTGAACAGGCCCTGGAAATCGGAAAACCCGGCATAGCCGAAGATCTGCGCGAAGCGCACCAGCGTCGAGGGCTGCACGCCGGCCTGGTCGGCCACCTGCGCGATGGTGCCGAGCGCCACGTCGCTCGGATGCTGCCACAGGAAGATGGCAACCTGGCGCAGCCGCTTCGGGAAATGCACGGTGCCGGAAGAGAGCACGGCGCGCAGTTCCTCATAGGTTTGCGGTTTGGTGTAGCCAAGTGCCGCCAGCGAACGGCTGCGTTTTCCCGCTGCCGTCTCCAGGCCGTGCGGAGACGGCTCGTCTGTCGGTTTGCGGCTGCTCATACGAGGTACCCGTTGACGGCTTGGAACATCCGAACCCTCCTCCGGATGCGGCCCATCGGTTGGGCCAAGAGAAACGCTATCGCGGCACGGGAGTTTTACAAAACGAAAAATAGAAATATCATTCGAAAAATTGCGGCAGGCGTCGCCGACAACGGATCGCCATTTCAGGGAGGATAATCGCAAACATGGTCCATGCAACCGCTGACGGAACCTCGCGCAAACGCCTGACGGTCGGCATGGTCGGCGGCGGCCGCAACGCCTTCATCGGCGCGGTGCATCGCCTCGCCATGCGGCTCGACGACCAGATCGCCCTCGTGGCGGGTGCGCTTTCCTCGGATCCGGAGAACGCGGCGGCATCGGCCGCCGAGATCGGCATAGCGCCGGAGCGCAGCTATGCCGACTATCATGCCATGGCGAAAGCCGAAGCGGCGCGGCCGGATGGCATCGAGGCGGTGGTCGTCGTCACGCCCAACCACCTGCATGCGCCGATCGCTACCGCCTTCCTCGAGGCCGGCATCGACGTCATCTGCGACAAGCCGCTGTCCACCACGCTAGCCGAGGCCGAAGCCCTGGTGGCGCTGACAAAAGCGAGGAAGCGCCGCTTCGTCGTCACGCTCAACAACACCGGCTATGCCATGGTGCGGCAGGCGCGCGAGATGGTGGCGGCCGGCGCGCTCGGCCGCATCGTTTCCGTGCATGGCGCCTATATCCAGGACTGGCTGACGCAGCCGATCGACGCGCAAGGCCAGAAGCAGGCCGAATGGCGCACCGATCCGGCGCGCGCCGGACAGTCGGCGGTGCTCGCCGACATCGGCGTGCACGCCTTCAACCTGGCGAGCTTCATCTCGGGCTTCGAGGCGGAGGCGGTCTCGGCGGACCTGTTCACCGCCGTGCCCGGACGACGGCTCGACGACAATGCGCATGTCCTGGTGCGCTGGACAGGCGGAGCGCGCGGCACGATCCTCGCCAGCCAGACCTCGCCCGGCCACTACAACGACCTCTCGGTGCGCATCTATGGCGACAAGGCCGGGCTCGAATGGTTGGGCACGCGGCCGGAGGAGCTGCGCTTCTCGCCCTATGGCGAGGAAACCCGCACGCTGGTGCGCGGCGGCCACGGCTCGACCACGGAAGCGCGGCGCGTCTCGCGCATGCCGGCCGCCCATCCGGAAGGCTATATCGAGGCCTTCGCCAATTTCTACCGCGACGCCGCCGACATCATCCGCGCGCACCGAGTGGGCGGGGCTGTCGATGCGGCGCGCGCGGCGCAGGTACCGGACGTGGTCGACGGCGCGCGCGGCGTGAAGTTCGTGGCGGCGGCGGTGGAGTCGAACGCGGCGGGCGGAGCGTGGACGCCGGCGCGGTTTTCGTGATGCGAAATGGCCACGTTCTTGACGATCTCGGGAGAGCCACTACGATCGATTCGTCGCTGTCTTGATGCTGTTAAGCGGCGATCCAACCCGCCACCTTCGCGTCCGGTTCAGTGACATTTTTGGTCGATCGGGCAAGGTTCTGCATGTGATCGAATGGAGTTGGGGTCCAACCACATATGACCGAGAGCCGGACCCGCTTTGACGTCGCAACCTTGCGCGAGCTTGCGGGCGACAAGGTGTTTGCGCGTGGCGAAGCCTACTGCTCCCAAGGCCAGGTTGATATACTCACCACGGATGCGCGGCGCGTGCGCGCTCAGGTCGCCGGCACGGAGGACTACCGCGCAGAGGTCACCGGCCGGGGTTCCGAGATCGGAGGAAGCTGTTCCTGTCCGGCTTTCGACGATAGGGGTTTTTGCAAGCACATGGTCGCGGTCGCGCTGGCGACGAATGCTGCGGACGCGGAGCCGGAAGACGTCGGCGCGCTCGCCCGCATCCGGGAATACCTGCGCGCGAAAAGCATCGACGCCCTGATCGAAATGATTGTCGGGTTCATCGATGGCGATCCGACGCTGTTTCGCAAGCTCGACATGGCCGCGTCGACAATGAGCGCTGACGACAAGACGCTCGAAGCGCGTTTGCGCAAGGCCATAGATGACGAGACAAGGACGAGAGGCTACGTCGAATACCGCGCGGTACCTGGATGGGCCGCGGGCGTGGATGAGGTGCTTGACGTCGTCGCCGACCTTGTGCCGTCCGGGCGTTCGGTCCTCGCTTTGCGCTTGGCGGAGCATGCCTTCGACCGGATCGAAAGGGCGATCGGGTCAATCGACGACTCCGACGGTCATTGCGGCGGCCTGCTGTGCCGAGCGCAGGATATTCACTTGAGCGCTGCCCGCGCCGCGGGACCTGAACCTGTATTATTTGCCAGGACGCTGTTCGCTCGCGAGATGAAGGGCGAATATGACGCGTTCGACGGCGCTTCGACAATCTATGCCGACGTGTTGGGCGCGCTGGGACTTGCCGAGTATCGCCGCCTGGCGGCGGAGGCGTGGGAAAAGCTGCCGCCGAAGGTCGGCCCACAGGCGGGACGTCTTTCGTCCACCACGGATGCTGACGCGAATTATGATTTGCTGATGCATGTCCTGGACGGGTTCGCCGAAAGCGATGGCGACCTCGATGCCCGCATAGGCTTGCGGGCGAAAGAGCTGTCGTCACCCTGGCGCTACTTACAGCTTGCGGAGTTCTGCCTCGCACATGGTCGAGCGGACGAGGCTCTTCGCCGCGCTGAAGAGGGGCTGTGGGTATTTGAGGACGACCGTTTGGACGAGCGGCTCGTGCTGCTCACGGTCGAGCTTCTTTCGCGTGCCGGCCGGTGCAAAGAGGCCGAAAAGCTGCTGCAACGAGCGTTCGAAAAGGCACCCAGCCTTCAACTGTACGAGGAACTGTGCCGGATTGGGGGCAGCGGCGCGGGCGAAGCCGCGACGAAGTTCCTACGATCGCAACTCGCAGGCAAAGCGCCGACGCGATGGGGATTCCCCGCAGACCTGCTCGTCCGCATCATGATCCATGACCGGGCGTTCGACGATGCTTGGGCGACGGTCCGCAAGTATGGTGTGTCGTCAAGCTTGCGTGAAACCCTCGCCGCGGCGAGCGAGGCGACACATCCCGGCGAGGCGATCGAGACCTATGCGACGCGCATAGATGAACTGGCTGAAGTCGGTGGGGCTCCCGCCTATGAGGAGGTGATGAAGTTGCTGCTCCGCATGGCAGGGCTGCGTTCTCCAAAGGAACAGGCCGCTCATATTGCCGAACTCAAGCTCCGCTTTGGCCGCAAACGCAATTTGATGAAGCTTATCGGATGAGTCCATGAAGCGGTCAGAGATCGAAAGCCAGAACCGGTACCTTCTGGAACGACAGCGCCAGTTCCGCATAGCGGCCGATGTCGTCACGCGGGCCTGGATGACGTTCTCCGAAATCGAGGCGATCGCCGTTATTGGCTCGGTGGCGAAACCGCTCTGGAAGGAGATTCCCAGGTTCAGCGAGTTCCGCCGGGCACGCATCGAGGTCTGGCATGAATGCGGCGACCTCGACCTGGCCCTATGGATCAATTCGCAGCACCGGCTCGGCGAACTGCGTCGCGCAGGCGCCGCCGCGCTGCGGCAGGCATTCGAGACAGGCGTCGGCATCAGCTTCGTCAGCCATCAACTCGACGTGTTCCTGTTCGAACCCGACAGCGACCGTTACCTTGGCCGGCTTTGCTCTTTCAGCAAATGTCCGAAGGGAAATCGGGATTGCCTGGTTCCCGGCTGCGGGACAATACGTTTCAACAAGCGCATTGCGGATTTCCAGCCTCACGCCGACCTATTGGCGCCGGTTGCGTATTCGACCCTTTATCGACGAGGTCGCGGCTTGCTCCGCTCTGCACTTGAATTGCCGAATGTCGATGAGGCCCACCCTCTCTGATCGGCTCAGTCGACGGGACCCCATCGTTGAGACCGATCAATCCGCATCGCGATGTGCAGCGGGGTGATCCGCCGGCCGTCGCTTGCCGCCTACCAAGGGTGAAAGCCCATCGAGCACCAGGCTCCGGAACATGGCGTCGACCTGGGCCGGCGACAGTTTCGGCTTCCGCTCGAACCACCAGTTCAGAGTCGTAAGGAAAGCGCCGACGATGAATTGCACGACGAAGTCGCGCGGCATCATATCGCCATGGAGGGTAGGGGGCAGTTCCTGCCGTACCATCTCTGACAGGATCAGGCGGATTTCATTCTCCGTCACGGCGCCGCCGCGCCCGCCGATCATCGTCCTGTAGTGATCGGCATACCGGGCGGCATGCTTGAACATGGCCGTGCTGAAGCCGAGCGGGTCGTCGTGCGAGGCCTCGGCTCCCACGCGCACCATCGATTGCGCCTCCTTGAGCTCCTCCCGAAGCATCTGGAAGCCGCTGCGCAGCAGATCCTCCTTGCCGGTATAGTGGGCGTAGAATGTCGAGCGGCCAATGTCGGCTTCATCGATGATGTCCTGCACCGAGAGAGCCTCGTAACCCTTGCGCAGCATAAGCGTCAGCAGCGCCTGGTGAAGGGCTTTGCGCGTGCGGGCCGCTCGCCGATCGATCTGGCGCGACATGGATCACTTCTCCTTCGCCGGTCCACGGAGCGTCTTTCCTGGCCCGCCTTTTCCAGGACGGCGGGCGCGGAATTGTCCACTAACGGACGTTCCGCCTGCATCGTCCGTCGAAAATTCCGGACAGAGTGTTCATTATCATACGGACTGTTTCGAAGCTTCGCCAGTCGTCGGCCGCTTTTCCCGGCATTCGCGGGTTCTTGAACTGCCTGTTGAAGGAAGGACGTGATGAACATGCACCATATGCGAAGCCAAGCGCGCGTCGCTGGAGCCGTAATGAGCCCCGACGCCAACAAGGGCATCGGCTTTCCGCGCCTCTACGACCTGCTGGTCCTTGTCCTGACCCGCGGGCGCGACCGGGCCTATCGCGAGGCGCTGCTCGATCTGGCCGGTCTGGCGCCGGGCTTCCAACTGCTGGAGGTCGGATGCGGCACCGGCACGCAGGCGATTTCCGCATGGCGCCGCGTGCAGCCCGGCGGATCGGTGGTCGGCGTCGACGTTTCCGAAAAGATGCTTGCCGCGGCTCGCCGCAAGGCCGGCCGGGCGGGCCTCGACATCGCCTTTCACCATGCCGATGCGGCCGAATTGCCGTTCGAGGACGGACGCTTCGATGCAGTCACTTTCACGACGGTGCTGCACATGGTGCCGGAAGCAAGACGCAGCCTTTGCCTGCGCGAGGCGGCACGCGTTCTGCCTCCGGGCGGACGGCTGTTGCTGATCGACTATGCAGGCCCCGTCAGTGAACGCGGACACATGTCGGCAAAGCACGGCCTGCATGGCCAGTTCGACCTGCACGGTCTTCGCCAACCGCTGGCGGCAACCGGATTCGAGCGCATCGAAGGCGGTCCGCTCAATTGGCTCGGCCTGCACTACCTGCGCGGCATCAGGGTATGAACATTGCGGCCACGCCGATGGCGGGCGTAAGTGCCAAACGCGGCACAGTAAGCGTTTCTATGAGTTACCTGGATTGCGGAACGTACGATCGAGTCGACGAAGGAGCGCTGGGAGAAGACTGCTCACGCCGACTGGCGCCGCCGAGCTTCGCCGAATGCTTGGGTGGCACGTCGTTCTCATCCGGATTGGGGACAGGGGTCTCGTCCGGCAGCCGCTCCGGATCCGGCTCGCGCATCGGCTTCGGGTCGGGGAACGGCGGCGGCGTGGGCACTGGCGTCGGCGTCGGGTCGGGGTTGGGG
>NZ_RZSL01000302.1:0-7472 GCF_003997355.1 Mesorhizobium sp. M1E.F.Ca.ET.041.01.1.1
ATGCCTCGACCAGCTTTGAAAACCCGATGCCTTTCGACGATTTGACCATCACCACGTCGCCCGGCCTGATTGCCGACATCACGACCGGCTTCAGTTCTTCTGCGCCTGCCCGGTATTCGGTTTCCACATCGGAGGGCAAAACGTCGGCCAGCGCCCGCATCTCCGGACCGCCGAGAAAGACGTTGCGCGTCCCGGTACCGACGATGAGCTCGGCGAGCGCCGCATGGAGTTTCGCGGAGTGGCCGCCGAGTTCCAGCATGTCGCCAAGCACGGCGATGCGTCTGCCCTCGCCCGAGACAGGCGTGGCGTTGAGCAGCGCCATGGCTGCCGCCATCGACGCCGGGTTGGCATTGTAGCTCTCGTCGATCAGCGTGATCGGGCCGTTCGGATGACGCAATATGTGGCGCCTGCCCCGCCCGCGCTCGGCTGAGAGATCGGCGAGCGCCGCCGCCACCTTGTCGAGATCGGCGCCAACGAGTTGCGCAGCACCGAGCACCGCAAGCACATTCTGCACGATGTGCCGGCCAGGCGCCCCGACGCGGGCGGTTACGTCCTTTTTGCCGATCTTGACGACGATGTCGGAATGGTCGGCATGAAGCTCGCAGCCCGCAAGGCGGAAGGCCGAGCGGACGTTTTCGCCGAAGCCGAAGACATGCTCGACACCGGCCTCTTTCGCCATTTTCCCGAGCAGCTTCCAGCGCGGGTCGTCGCGGTTGAGCAGCGCGCCACCGCCGGGCTCCACCCCCTCGAAAATCTCGGCCTTGGCCATGGCGATCTCGTCGAGATTCTTGAAGAAGCCGAGATGGGCGGCGGCAATCAGCGTCACGATCGCGACATGCGGCCTCACCATCTTGACCAGCGGCCTGATCTCGCCGGGATGATTCATGCCGATCTCGAAGACCGCGTAATCGCAAGCTTCCGGCATGCGCGCCAAGGTCAGCGGCACGCCCCAGTGGTTGTTGAACGACTGCGCCGAGGCATGCACCTTGCCGACTGCCGACAGCACATGCCGCAGCGCCTCCTTGGTGGTCGTCTTGCCGGCCGAGCCGGTCACCGCGATGATCTTCGCCCTTGAGCGGGCGCGCGCGGCGACGCCGAGCTTTTCCAATGCCGCGAGCACATCCTGCACCACGATCATCGGCGCCGTCAGACGGCCGAGCGACGGCAGCTTGCCCTCGGCGACGACCAGCACGGCAGCACCCGCCTTCACCGCCGCGGTCGCGAAATCGTGGCCGTCCATCGTCTCGCCCTTGATGGCGAAGAAAGCATCGCCGGGCTCAAGGCTGCGGCTGTCGATGGAGATGCCGGTGATGCCTTCCGGCAGCGTGCCGATCGGCCTGCCACCCATGGCTTCGACGAGAGCCTCCGACGTCCAGAGCAGGTTCATGCAGCGCGCTCCTGCAGCGCCTCGCGCACTTCCTCATGGTCGGAGAAGTGGAAGGTTTCGGTGCCGATGGTCTGGCCTTCCTCATGTCCTTTGCCTGCGACGATCAGCGTATCGCCGGCGTGAAGCATGGCAACCGCCTCATGGATCGCCTTGCGCCGGTCGCCGATTTCGATGGCGCCGGGCGCCGCGGCAAGGATGGCCGCCCGGATGGTTTCGGGAATTTCCGTGCGCGGATTGTCGTCAGTGACGATGACGACATCGGCGAGCCTGGTCGCGATCTCGCCCATGATCGGCCGTTTGCCGCGATCGCGATCGCCGCCGCAGCCGAAAACTACGACCACGCGGCCCGTGGTGAAAGGGCGAACCGAGGTCAGCACGTTTTCCAGCGCATCCGGCTTGTGCGCGTAGTCGACATAGACAGGAGCCCCGGCCGCCGTCGTGCCGACGAGGTCGAGCCGCCCCGGCGCGCCTTTCAGTTTCTCCAATGCCGCCAAAGCCTTACCGACGGATGTTCCAGTCGAGATGGCGAGGCCGGCTGAAACCAGCGCGTTGGCGATCTGGAAATCGCCGGCGAGCGGCAGGTCGATTTCGTGGAGGACGCCGTCGACTTCAACCTCGGCGCGCTGACGGCGCCGTTCATGCTCGACGCGCTTCAGCGTGAGGAAATCGCCATGGCGGCCGACGGTGAGCACCTTCAGCCCCGCCACCCGCGCGGCTTTGATCGTCGGCTCCGACCACGGGTCGTCGGCAAAGATGACGGCCGGCGCGCCTCTCGGCAGCAGCGCGTCGAACAGGCGCAGCTTGGCGCGATGATAGTCCTCGACCGTCGGATGGTAGTCCATGTGGTCGCGACCGAGATTGGTGAAGCCGCCGGCGGCGAGCCTGACGCCATCGAGACGGCGCTGGTCGAGCCCGTGGCTCGAGGCCTCCATCGAAGCGTGGGTGACGCCGGCATCGGCCAGTTCCTTCAGCAGCTTGTGCAGCGCTACCGGATCCGGCGTGGTCAGCGAGCCATATTCGTTGCGGCCGGGCGCCACCACACCCGTCGTCCCGATCGAAGCGGCGGCAAATCCTGCCTGCTCCCAGATCTGTCGGGTGAAGGCGGCGACAGACGTCTTGCCGCTGGTTCCGGTGACGGCGACCATCGTTTCAGGCTGCTTGCCGAAGAAGCGCGCCGCGCTCAGCGCCAGCGCCAGCCGCGGATCGTCCACGCCAAGAACCGGGATCGACAGGCCGGAGATGGCATTTCCTTTGCCCGCCACGATTGCGGCTGCGCCTCGGCTGGTGGCGTCGGCGGCATAGGCCGAACCATCCGCCTTGCTGCCGGCGAGCGCGAAGAAGACAACACCCGGTCTTACCTGGCGGGAATCGGAGGAAATTCCGGTCACTTCCAGATCGGGGGAAGCTGTTCCCTCGACAGGCAGGATACCGGCTAGATCTTTCAGATGCATCGAGTTCCGTTCATCGCAACAAAATAGCGCGCAGTTACCGGCGCGCCCCAAGAATCACTGATAGGAAACCAGCGTTGCACCATTTTCATGGCTGAAATCTGGCTTCACGCCAAGCATGGAAGCCGCGCGTCTGATGATGTTGGCTGCCATGATGCCCGCATTCGAGGCAGCCGTGTTGCCCATCCCGGGCTTTTCCGGCTTCGGCTCGTCAGCGATCGTCAGCACGATATATTGCGGATCGTCCATCGGGAAGGCGGCGACGAAGGCGTTGAAATTCTTCTCCTTCGAGTAGCGGCCATTGACGACCTTCTCCGCTGTGCCGGTCTTGCCGCCGACGCGGTAGCCTGGAACCCTGGCGTTCTTGCCGGAGCCCTTCTCGGCGTTGAGTGCGTAGAGATAGCGCATCCCTTCCACGGTCTTTTCCTTGACCACCCTTTTGGCTACCTCCATGGCCTGCTCCGCCGTGCGCGGCAGGAAGGTAGGCTCGATCAGATAGCCGCTCATCAGCGCGGCGCAGCCGACGGCGGTCTGCAGCGGCGTCGTCGACACGCCATGGCCGAAGGCAATGGTGATCGAATTGACCTGCTTCCAGACCTTGGGCTCGGTCGGGCGCGCTACTTCAGGCAGCTCGGTCTGCATCTTTTCCAGCACACCGAGGCGGTGCAGAAATTCGCGGTGTCCCTCAATGCCGACCGCCTCGGCTTCCTTGGCCGAGCCGATGTTGGACGAATAGATGAACACTTCCGGCACTGAGAGCACACGGCCCTTGCTGTGGAAGTCGTGGATGGTCTGACGACCGATCCGGATCGGCCGCGACGCGTCGAAACGGCTCTCCAGCGTCACCTTGCCGGAATCCAGCGCCATGCCGGTGGTGAAACTCTTGAAGGTCGAGCCCATTTCGTAGAGGCCGGCCGACATGCGGTTCAGCCGGTCCTTGTCCTGGGCGTTGTAAGGGTTGTTGGGGTCGAAATCCGGCGCCGATGCCATGGCCAGCACTTCGCCGGTCTTGATGCTGAGCACAACGCCGCCCGCCGCGATCGCATGGAACCGCTCCATGCCGGTGGCGACCTCGTCGCGCACAACATGCTGGACGCGCAGGTCGATCGACAGCTTCACGGGCCTCAAATCCCTGGCCACCGCCAGGCCGGACGCCTGCAGGTCGGTGAGCCCCTGGTCGTCGATATACTTCTCCATGCCGGAGATGCCCTGATTGTCGATGTTGGTGAGGCCGACAATGTAGGAGGACGTCTCGCCGCTCGGATAGAAGCGGCGCTTCTCGGTACGGAAGCCGAGTCCCGGAATGCCGAGCGCCATGATGTCGGCCTGCTGTTTCGGCGTAAGCTGCCGCTGCAGCCAGACGAAACCGGCGCCGCTCTTGAGCTTGTGATAGGTCTGCTCATAGTCGATTTCGGGAAGCACGGTCGACAGCCTCTCGATCGCCTCGTCGGCGTCGACGATGCGACGCGGCTCGGCAAACAGCGACGCCGTCTTGATGTCGGTCGCCAGCACCTCGCCGTTGCGGTCGACGATATCCGGCCGCGAAGCCGTGACCCGGCTTTGCGGGCCGCCCGACATGTCCGGGTTCTGCAGGCCGAGATAGACCAGGCGGCCGGCAATGGTCGTATAGATGGTGAAGAACACCGCCATCGTCATGACGATGCGGGTCCTGGCTTTGCCGCCGGTCGCCTTGCGGGCGGCGTCGACGACGATCGAGCCGTCCTCGGCCACCTTCTTTCGACGCTTCAGCAGGTTGCCGATCCTTGGAAGCCTGCCGATCATTGCACGGTGCTCCCCGTCACCACCGGATCCTTGCCGCCATCGGGCCCTTTGCCGGAATTGTCGGCCATGCCGCCCAGCCGCTGCGAGGACAGGTCCTCGATGTTGACCGGCTTCATGGGCACGTCGTCGAGCCCGCCGATCTGGCGGGCGTTGAGCGGCTCGAGGCCGAGCTGCGATTTGTAGATTTCGGCAAGCTTCTGCAGCCGCGCCGGCTGCGTGAGCAAGCTCCAGTCGGCCTTCAGGAGATCGATCGTGTCTTCCTCGTAGCGGATCTGCGTCTGCAGCTTCTGCACCGCCGCAAGCTGTTCCTCGGCTTCGCGCTTGGTCTTGTAGGTCAACGCCGCCGCCGAGACCATGACGGCGATCAGGACTATGTCGCTGGTACGAAACACGTGCTCACCTCTCCCCCGGCCGCTCGACGGCGGGAAGCTTTGGAAGGCCGAAAATCGAAAAGTCGCCGGCGCGCGCCGGCACGTCGGTGCGGATTGCCGCGCGCAGCCTGGCCGAGCGCGCCCGCGGATTGACGGCGATCTCGGCCTCGCCCGGCGTAACCCCGCCGCCGGACTTGCGGAAGGTCGCCAGTCGCGCCGGTGCGTCTGGCATATGGCGCGATCTGCTGGCCGCCTCGGCGCGATCGGCGATGAAGCGCTTGACGATGCGGTCCTCCAGCGAGTGGAAGGTGACCACGGCGAGCCTGCCGCCGGGCTTGAGCACGCGCTCGGCGGCGAACAGCGCTCGAGCCAGTTCGCCAAGCTCGTCATTGACGAAGATGCGCAGCGCCTGGAAGACGCGGGTGGCCGGATGGATCTTGTCCTTCGGCGCGCGGCCGATATGGGTGGCGATAGCGTCGGCCAGATCGAGCGTGCGCTCGAAGAGCCGTTTCTCGCGCCGGGCCTCGATCATACGGGCGATACGGCCGGCATGACGTTCCTCGCCGAGGAAGCCGAAGATGCGGGCAAGGTCTCCCGCCTTGAAGGTGTTGACGACATCGGCCGCGCTCAGGCCGGCCTGCGCCATGCGCATGTCGAGCGGCCCGTCGGCGCGGAAGGAAAAGCCGCGCTCGGCCTGGTCGAGCTGCATGGAGGAAACGCCGATGTCGAGCACGACGCCGTCGGCGCTCTCGACATGTTCGTCCAACGTCGAGAACGGCGCCTGGACGAGCCTCAGCCTGCCGCCGGCCCGCTGCTCAAGGGCCCGGCCCGCCTCGATGGCATCCGGATCGCGGTCGATTGCCACGACCGAGGCGCCGCGCTCAAGAATGGCGCGGGTGTAGCCGCCGGCACCGAACGTCCCGTCGATAATCGTCTCGCCCGCCTTGGGTTCAAGCGCCTCCAGCACTTCGGCAAGGAGGACCGGAATGTGACGGACCAGTCCGCCAACGGCGTGAGGATCATCGCCGTGGCCAGCCATCATTCCGGTCGCTCCCCGGGCTTCGTCCCCTGCCGAAGCTGCAAAAGCCTGGCCCGCGCCTGCGCGCCATAGGCGGCAAGCCGGCCCGGTTCCCAGATCTGAAAGAAATTGCCGCGGCCGACAAACGCCACC
This sequence comes from Mesorhizobium sp. M1E.F.Ca.ET.041.01.1.1, assembly GCF_003997355.1. Taxonomy (NCBI): domain Bacteria; kingdom Pseudomonadati; phylum Pseudomonadota; class Alphaproteobacteria; order Hyphomicrobiales; family Phyllobacteriaceae; genus Mesorhizobium; species Mesorhizobium sp. M1E.F.Ca.ET.041.01.1.1. Next base: position 6,160 of record NZ_RZSL01000302.1, read on the forward strand.
TCGTTCGAGATACCCGTGTGGTCGCGAATGAAATCGGTCATCGTGATGCGGCCGTCCTGGTCGAGTTTCAGGAACGTCCCGTCGCCATGGCAGAAGAACGACATATCGTCCGCCGTCTGCAGGAAGGGATCCTCGAGCGCGATCCGCTGCTCGTAGCGATCGAGCAGATCGAGCCCGCCGACGTCCATCGCCGGAAGGTCCAGACAGCGTAGCGCATAGAGCTCCGCATAGCCACGTTTCTGCACGACCGCGCGGAAATGCGCCGGGACCGACACCCGTCCCTTGGCATCGATCCTGTTCACTGCGTTTGACAGAAATCGGTCCACTACACGTTACAGCCGCTGTCGCCGCCGCACCCCTTCCCATGTTTTTCTCCGCGCCACCGCCGCGCATCATCTCGCGACCTTCATTCGCCAAGGCGAAAACCGGCAAACGCGCAGCCGCCGCGACTGCCCGATTGGCGTACGCTTCACCCTGACGCGGAACGAAGGCTTGATGATGCAAATGGGATATCATGGGGCACTATGGGCGTCAACGGGAACGGGCATCACAAACGCGCGCCACAACTAGGGAAGGGCAAGCTGAAGGCACGTCTCGTCTTTATCCTCTATTAAGCCTAACGAAGCGTTTAGAGCGCGCTGGCCCAAAAGGACGCTTCTTGCTGCAGATGGCTGGCGCGCCTAGCGTCGAACCTCTGTTCAGCGAAGGAATGAGCCCATGTCCGAAACCGCGAAGTCACGCGCCGCGGCGCTCGCCCATCTGCGCAGCCGCGATTTCGCCAAGGGCGACCCGATCCCCCTGCCGCTGACCATGGCTTCGATCTTCCATTCGCCGGGCGACGCGACGGGCTTCGATCAATACGGCCGCTTCAGCAATCCGACCTGGCATGCCGTCGAGCATGTGCTTGGCCATCTTGAAGATGCGCAATGCGTCGCCTTTCCGTCGGGAATGGCGGCGATTTCGGCGACGTTCTTTGCGCTCGTCAAATCGGGCGACCGCATTCTCTTGCCCTCGGACGGCTACCATACGACACGCGCGCTGGCGGAGCGTTTCCTGAAACCGCTTGGGGTCGCCTATGACGTTAGGCCGACATCAAGCATTCTGGACGGCGGTTTCGCTGGCTACCGACTGGTCTTTGTCGAGACCCCGTCCAATCCGCGGCTCGACATCTGCGACATCGCCCCCGTCGCCCAGGCGGCCCGCGAGCAAGGCGCGATCCTTGTCGTCGACAACACGACGATGACGCCGTTCGGCCAGCGCCCGCTCGATCTCGGCGCCGACATCGTCGTCTCGGCCGACACCAAGGCGATCAA
>NZ_RZSL01000303.1:0-7465 GCF_003997355.1 Mesorhizobium sp. M1E.F.Ca.ET.041.01.1.1
GCATAATGGATGCCGATGTGCAGCCGCGACCAGCAAATCAGCAGCGCCATGATGAAGAAGGCAAGAGTGCGGCGCGGCAGCGCCTGCATGGCGAAGGCGGCAACGATGGCCATGCTGGCGGTCGCGTGGTCGGACGGGAACGACCAATCGGCGCTGGGCGCGATCAACAGATGCGTGACGCCGGCGTCGTAGGGCCTGATCCGGTGGACGAACAGCAGGATTGCCTGGTTGAGAGCCAGCCCGAGCAGGAAGGAGAGGCCGGCGGAAAGGCAGGCATGGCGCACATGGGCACGATCGGTCCTCGACCACCATTGCAGGGCGACCGCGATCACCATCAGCGGCACGCCGATTTGTGAGATCGCGATCATTGTCCTATCAAGGAGCGGGTTGATGCCGGCTGCGGCATTGATCCAGTGGGTTAAGGCTGCATCCATGCGATCTGATTTCCTTGGGTTGTTGTGAGGGCTGGGTCTTGAAGCCGGTCGATGAGCGTCGCATTCATCAGCTTTTCGAAATCGGCGTGTGGTTGAAGGGCGCGCATGCGCTGATCGAATGCATCGGCGGCATCCTGCTCTATGTCGTCACCACCGACACCATCGCCTCGTGGGTCAATGCCCTCACCCAGGAAGAGTTGATCGAAGACCCGAACGATTTCATAGCTGGCTATCTGTCGCAGATGGCAAGCCAGTTCTCCGTCGCGAGCAAACAGTTCTACGCTTTCTACCTGCTCAGCCACGGCCTGATTAAGCTGCTTCTGGTCATCGGCCTGCTGCGCGGCAAGCTATGGTCCTACCCGGCCTCGCTCGCCGCGCTCGGCGCCTTCATGGTCTACCAGGTCTATCGCTATTCCTACATGCACTCGCCAGGCCTGCTTGTGCTGACCGTCTTCGATGCGATCGTCATGTGGCTGATCTGGCAGGAGTGGCAGGCGGTGCGCCGTCACATGGCCGGCTGAGCGCGCCGAGGCGCAGCCGACTCCACAGGCCTTACGAGCCATGACGTCGCCCTCCGGGCCAGTCTTGGCAGGTCACCAAGGTTGTCCGTCCGGAATTGCGCGAAAAATGATTGGTGCGGTTCGGTGATCCGACCCGGACGCCGCACCGCTCCTTCTTTTACGCGGGGATCAGCATGGCGATGCGATGGACGCCGACCTCCTTGCTTGTGTTCGTCGCCTCGTCGGTCTTGCCCTTGGAGCAGGTGTACACGTCGCCGACCTTGAGCTTGAACTCCTTGTCTACCTTCTTGATGGTGAATGCGCCGGAAGTAATCGTGCACACCATGTCGTTAGGCATCACGCTTTGAGGTGCGTGCGCCCCGGGCTGGAACACCACGTCGACAATTGCGATACTCTTATAGGCGGGAATGTCGGAATTGCCGGTGCCGACTTCGATCATCCTGACGCCGGGCGCTATTTCCTTGCCTTCCTTCGGACCGTATTTCTTCGCTTTCGCGAATGCCGCCGTCGTGAACAGGGGCGCCACTGCGGCAGCCGTCACGCCGAGAGCAATTGCAGATCTGCGATTCATCGTTTTCATCGCATCCTCCCTAAACCTGTCATGCACGGATGAGCATGGCGTGCTATATATTAGCACAAGCTGATTTTATTGTGCAGAAGAGTGCTTGCTTGACCGGACTGCTCAGGGCAGTTTTTTCACTCCGTCTTTTGCCGGAATTTCGAATGGCAGCTCGAACAGTCCTGCAGGATGAGGTGCAGGATATGCTCGGCCGGCATTCCGGCGGGATCTGCTTGCGCCGCGCCCGGGCGCTTGCCGAGCAGGCTGCCGCCATCCATCGGCGGGCCGGCCATCCGCATGTCGGCGGTGATCTCGGCCGGCGCTTTCTCGGCCTTGGCGTCAAGCGCGTCGGCGAGCCGGCCGATATGGCGGGCGAGCGCCTCGAACTCCGGCCTGGCCTGGTCGATCTCCGGTTTGGCGCTTGACGGCGCGCCCAGCGAGCCGGCGGGGAATTCGGCGATCAGGGCAGGGCCGGCGCGGGCGCTGAGCGTGCCCGCCGCCGCCCTGAAAGCTGCCGGCTCATAGGCGCGCCTGCCGTCGAACATCTCCACGATGGCCTTGGCTGCCGCCGCCATCTCCTTCATCGAGCCCTGGCGCGCCTTGACGATGGGATCGCCCGGACCGGCTGCCAGCGACGGGGCAAAGATCAGCGGGCCGGCGAGCGCAAGCATCGCCGCCCCAAGGACGACGCGGAACCTCATGCCTGCACGTCGACAATGCCCATCATGCCGAGCTGCTCATGCTCGAGGATGTGGCAGTGATACATGCGCGCGCCTGGCCGCTCCTGGCGCAACAAGAGCCGCACCGTCTCGCCGCGCGCCACGTTGACGGTGTCCTTCCATGCCCGATAGGGCGGCTTCGAGACCTTGCCGTCGCGCTCGTGCTCGACCACCTGGAACTGCGTGCCATGGAGGTGGAACGGATGGTCCATGTCGGCCTGGTTGACGATTTCCCAGAGCTCGGTCTCGCCGGCCCGGGCGACGATGTCGACGCGCTCCATATCGAAGGCCTTGCCGTTGATCAGGAAGCCCATCTCCATGCTAGTGGCGTTCATCGCCATGGTCTCGGTGAAGACGAGACGGCGGCTGACCGCGGGCTGCCCAAGCGGCGCGATTGGCCTGAGCCGCTCGGGCAGCGGCGGCATCGCTTCTCCCGGCGTTTCCGCTACGTCGGCGGTGAGCAGCGTCAGCCCGGCGTCCGCCGGCCGGCCGGCGCCCATCCAGCCGCGGTCGTAGTCAAGCGTGGTGAGCGTTGCGGCGCCCGGCCTGTCGAAGGCGACGACCAATTCGACGCGCTCGGCCGGGCTGAGCATGATCTCGTTGGCTGCAACCGGCTTCTCCAGCAGGCCGCCGTCTGTGCCGATGATCGTCATCGCCGCGCCGTCGAAGGCAAGCCTCAGGAAGCGCGCATTGGTGGCGTTGTAGAGCCGCAGGCGCCGCTTCGCGCCCATCGCCACGGCGAGTCGCGGGTTCTTCTGGCCGTTGACCAGCACATGGTCGCCGACGCGGCCGTTCATCTGGTCGGCCATGGTGCTGTCGGGCATCGAGCCGTCGGCGGCCAGGCGAAGGTCGGTGAACATAAGCACCGTGTCGCCATAGACCGCCGGAACGGGATCGGCCTTCGCCTTGACGACGAAGGCGCCGGCAAGGCCGCGATAGACCTGCTCGGCCGTGCGGCCATGCGGATGCGGGTGGTACCAGTAGGAGCCGGCGCTGCCTTCGGGCAGCTCGAAGGCATAGACGCGGTCCGCGCCTGCCGCCACCGGGTCCATCGGATTGCCGTCCTGGTCGGCGGGCACCGGCATGCCGTGCCAGTGGATCGTGCTTTGCTCACCCTCGATCCGGTTGGCGAAAGCGATCTCGACGCGGTCACCCTCATAGGCTTCGATCAACGGGCCGGGGCTCGTGCCGTTATAGGCAAGGATCGGCGTGTCCCGGTCCGCGGCAAAGCGCACGGTGGCGGGCTCCGCCGTCAGTCTCGCCTTGAACAGGCCGGACCGGCTGGCCTCGTTGGCAAGCAGCGGCAATTCGCGCAAGGGCTGACCCTCGGGTAGCGCCACGGGACCCTGGCCCATGGCGCCCATGTCATGGCCCGCATGGCCGCCCATGTCCATGCCGGGCATGGAATCCATGTTCGACATGCCGTCCATCTTCATCTGCGCCAGCGCGCGAGAACCTGACAGAACCGTTGCCAGGCCTGCCGCCAGAAAACCGCGTCGATGCATCTTTTTCTCCTCGATCGTGATTGGGAAGGCGCGCCGCTAGCGACCTTCTGCTCACGTTAGGGGTTCCAGTGACTGGAAGGTCAAGCCCTTTAGGGCAGGGCCGCAGGTCCGCCTGCACTCGCCAGGCGAGGGCTTGCGGCAAGGGAGATCAAGCGTCTCCGCCGCAGCCGTCCGAAAGGTCCCACACATCAACGATCTGCTCGCCGGTGAAGCGGTGCTCGTGGATCAGGTATTTCGCCAGTCCGCCATACACCTTCCATCGCCAGCAAGGACAGCAGCAGGGACCTTTCTCCTCGGAATTGGCCATCGCGTAGTCATAGGCCTTCTGCTCGTCTCCGGTGAGCTTCAGATCGTAGTACGGCATCATCTGCTGCGCCGTCGCCACAGCAATGTCGTAAGGATCGCCGGGGATCATCGGGATGGCGCGGTACTTGGCGAGCCCTCTCACCTGCTCGCCATAGCGCTTCAGTTCCATCGGGCTGCAGCACGAGCCCTTGATGCGAGCCGTCGCCGGCATGGTCGCGATCGAATCCGTGAACTTGGCCGAGCAGGTGCTGTTGCCGCTCTCGCTGAGCTCCTTGAAACGCCTTGCCAATTCCGGATCCTCGGCAGCGATTGCCGGTTCCGGCAGCTCGAAAAGTCCTGCGGCCGCGGCGACGCCGAACACGCTTAGAACAACCGTGCGCCGGTTTGGGATGTCGGTCATTTGCCGGCCCTCGCTTGATTGACGAATGTCTTCAGTGTCGCAAGATCGGTCGCGCCGGGATAAATCCTATCGCCAGCGACGAAGCCCGGCGTCCCGGTGATCCGCAGCGCCTGGGCCAGTTCCGTATTGCGGTCGATCGATGCCTGGATATCGGGCTGCCGCATATCGGCCTTCATGCGTTCGACGTCCAGCCCGGCCTCGGCGGCGGTCTTGAGCACGACCGCCTCGGTCACTCTTGTCTTTGCCGCATAGAGCGCCTTGTGAAAGGCTGCGTATTTGCCCTGCTTGTCGGCGGCGAGCGCGGCCTTGGCCGCGAACACGGAATCGGGGCCGAGGATGGGAAATTCCTTGTAGACGATTCTAAGCTGCGGATCGTCGGCCACGGCCTGTTCCATGATCGGCGCCATCATTCGGCAATAGGGGCAATTGTAGTCGAAGAACTCGACCAGGGTGACATTGCCTTGCGCATTACCGCCGACGGGGCTCTGCTTGTCGTGGAAGATGTCGGCCGCTCGCGCCTTGAGCGCCTTCCTGGCCTCGGTCGCCTCCGCTTGACGCTGGCGCTCGTCCAGGCTCTGCAGCGCCTGCACGAGAACCTCCGGGTGCGCCAGAATGTAGTCGTGTATCCGTTGGTCGAGCTGGTCCTGGGACATTTCGCCGGCTGCGAATGCCGGTCCCCGCGCGCCTGGAAGGCCTGGATTGAGCAGGAACCATCCCGCCAGGCCGGCGAGCAGGATGGTGCGAAAGATACTGCCGAAGAATCGGCTCGTGTGCGCCCTGGTGAACATGTGTCTCCCTTCCTTGTTCGAAAGCGGTGGTCCTGCCTCACAGCAGGTTCTTCAGTTTCGCCAGCCAGCCTTCGTGCTGCTCATAGTGCGGGTGCTCGACATTGTTGGTGAGCGCGTTGACGAAGGTGACGAGGTTGATGGGCTGGAAGTTCAGTCCGTGGAAGTTCGCCCGCCAGCGACCCTCCTTGTCGATCACATGGGTGACGATGCCGTGCATCTGGTAGCCGTCGTCGGCGAGGGTGAACTTGTGGCCGAAGGCTTCCGCCAGTTTGCGGGTCGTATCCTCCGGCTGGTCCGGGGCAGTGGTCAGGAACAGCCAGTTGGCCGGGTCCAGCCCGTGCGTCGGCCCGTAGGCCTTGAGCGCATCGGGCGTGTCTTTCCGCGGGTCGGTGGTTATGCTGATGAAGACGACCCGATCCTTCATCGGTGTCGAGTTCACCATCTTCTGGACCTCTGCGATCTTTTCGGCATGCAGCGGGCAAACGTCCGGGCATGAGGTGTAGATGAATTGAAGCACTACGACCTTGCCGGCGAGATCGGCCGGCCGCACCACGCGCCCATCGGCGGCGCGCAGTGTGAAGTCGGGCATCGGCTTGTCGATCTGCTGGAAATACTTCTCGCCGCTCTGGAGCATGGCGTCGATGTCGTCCAGCGAATGCGCCCGCGCACCGTGGGTGAAGCCGAAAGCCAGCACTGCGAGCGCGACAAGCCCGCGCAGCATCAATGCCCATCCATTCCAGGAGACCTCACGCGACTTGGTCTGCAAAAGCATCGGTCATTTCCTTCTCATTTGGCGGCGATGCGGCCGCGGATGAAGTCGACCATGTCGGGGGCATCCCACTCGGCCGGGCCGATCAGCCGGCCGATCTCCCTGCCGCTGCCGTCGATCAGCAGGGTCATCGGAAGGCCGAGGGCGCCGAGCGTGAACATCGCCTTGCCCGAACTGTCGATGTTGAGGGCGAGATGCGTGACGCCGGTCTCGGCGAAGAACTTCTTCACGGCGTCGGGGCCTTTGCGATCCATCGACAGGGCGACGACCTCGAAGTCCGGCCCGCCGAGCTCGGTCTGCAGACGGTCGAGCGTCGGCATTTCCTCGCGACAGGGCCCGCACCAGGTCGCCCAGATGTTGAGCAACACCACCTTGCCGGAATAGGCGGCCAGCGTCTTCGGCTGGCCGGCAGCGTCCGCGAAGCCGATCTCCGGCACTGCGGCGGGCGTATCGAGAACGGCGAAGTTCTGCGGCGCCTCGGCCGCCGCAGCGGGCAGCGAGGCTGCGAGCAGCATTGCCGAAAGGGCGACGGCCAGTTTGCTTGCGGTCATGGAGCTCATTCCGTCGCATAGACGGTCGGCGCCTTGCCGTCCTTGGTAAAGGCGTAGACCGTCCAGGTCTCGTTCTTTGCGCCGCCCATGCCGGGCGCGCCCGCCGGCATGCCGGCCAGCGTGATCCCCGTAATGGCGGGCCGTTCTGTCAACAGCTTCTTGACGACATCGACCGGCACCAGGCCGTCGACCACATAGCCGTCGACCATGATCGTGTGGCAGCCTTCGAGGTCGGTGGGCACGCCGGCATCGCTGCTGATCTGGGACAGATTGTTGACCGGCTTGATATCGACCTTGAAGCCGTTCTGTTCGAGATAGGCGGCATAAGCCTCGCAGCAGCTGCATTGCGGATTCTTGTACATCACCGCATCGATCGTCGCGGCGAGTGCCGGCAGCGGCGTTGCGATTGCAAGGCCGAGGGCGGTCAGCGCGTAAGTCAGTTTCATTTTGCAGTTCTCCTTGGTTGATGGTTGGATTGATTCAGGTCACCCGGAACACGGTCATCAGGCCGGCCATCTGGTGGTCGACGACGTGGCAGTGCAGCATCCAGTCGCCGGGATTGTCGGCGACGAAGGCGCATTCGACCGTGTCCTTCGGCGCAAGCAGCACCGTGTCCTGCCATTGCCGGTGCGGCACGGGCGAGCCGTTGCGGGAGAGCAGCAAAAGGCTGAACCCGTGCACGTGCATTGGGTGCCACCAGGCAGTTTCGTTGCGAATTGTTAGGTGGCAGGTGACGCCCCGCCGCAGCGTAAACTGCGGCGTCATGCCGGCATGACCGTCGCCGGTCATCGATATGCCGTTGATCGACCAGGCCGCCGTGCCGTTCATGCCAGGCATCGCCATGCCCATCATCCCGCCGACGCCAGCGAGCTTGCCGCCGCCCATCATGCCGCCTTGCAGCACGACCTCCTGC
>NZ_RZSL01000304.1:0-7455 GCF_003997355.1 Mesorhizobium sp. M1E.F.Ca.ET.041.01.1.1
GCCCCAATCGAGCAGCGGCCTGGCGCGCGAGGTGAAATCGACGAGATCGTCGACCAGCCCGGCCGAATAAATCGTCGCCGGATCGATGTCGTGCCGGACCACGAAATGCCGGTTGCGCACAGCCTGGGCGAGGTCGGCTTCGGTGGCCTCCTCGAAGCCGCGCGGCGCGCGCTTCAGGCGATCTTCCGCATCGAGTTCCAGGCCGGCCTTCTTCAGCGCCGCCACCATGCCGCGGAACGCCGCAGGCTTCGTCACGATCGCCTTGCGCATCGCCTGCAGCAATTCCGGCGCAGGCTGCCACCAGGCGACGCCGGCAAAGCAACGCTCGAGCCCGATATGCACGTAGAAGACGCCCTGCTCCATCTTGGTGCCATCCGGTGACAGGATGGCCGACAGATGCCGGTTGTAGGGCCGCTTGTCCTTGGAGAAGCGCACGTCGCGATTGATGCGGAACAGCGACTTCTTGCGATCGCCGCGCAGCCCAAGTCCGGCCGCGGTGAAGCGCTCTGTCAGCGTTTCCACGAGATCGCAAAACGGCTCATGCAGTTGGCTTTCATAGAGGCCGCGGTTCTCCTGGAACCACTCCCGGCTCTGATGAAAGTCGAGCGCCTTCAGGAACGGGATGGCCTTCTGCCCAAAACCCTTGAACGCGCCGGCCATCAGCCGCCCCTGCCGATGCGCTGCAACCAGGTATCTTCGTCGATCACCTCGATGCCGAGATCGGTCGCAACCTTCAGCTTGGAGCCGGCGCCGGGCCCTGCCACCACCAGATCGGTCTTCGCCGAAACCGAGCCCGCGACCTTGGCGCCGAGACGCTCCGCCATTGCCTTGGCCTCGGAGCGCGTCATCTTTTCCAGCGTGCCCGTGAACACCACCGTCTTGCCGGAAACCTCGCTGCCGGCCGAGATCTCGACGACATAGGGCTTCGGATGAACCTGCGCGAGCAGCGCATCGAGCACGTCGTCGTTGCGCTCGTTGCCGAAAAAGTCGCGCAGCGCGCCGATCACCGTGTCGCCGATGCCGTTGATCGACGGGAAGACGTCATGCGGATCCTCCGCCTTCGCCGTCTCCTTGCCGACGCGGATCAGTTCTTCGATGGTCGAGAACTGGCGGGCAAACACGGCCGCGGTGGTCTCGCCGATATGGCGTATGCCGAGCGCGAAGATGAAGCGGTCGAGCTCCGGCTCGCGGCGCGCATCGATTGCCGCGAACAGCTTGTCGAGACCCTCGTAGTTGCGCTCCTCGACGCTGCGCACATTCTTGCGCGTCTTGCCGGATGCCTCCTCGCGCAGTCTTGCCTGCTCCTCGCGCCGCTCGGCCAGCGCCTTGGTGACGGCCGGCCGGCGATCCTTCAGCGTGAAGATGTCGGCCGCGGTCTTGACCAACCCCGCATTGAAGAAGAGGTCGATGTTCTCGGCGCCCAACCCTTCGATATCGAGCGCGCCGCGCGACACGAAGTGGCGCAGCCCTTCCACCGCCTGCGCCGGGCAGATCAGCTCGCCGGTGCAGCGGCGGCGTGAATCCTCCTTGCCGGTCTTTTCGTTGATCTCGCGCGTCGCCGGCGATCCGCAGACCGGACAGGTGTGCGGGAATTCGTAAGGCACCGCATCGGCCGGACGTTTGTCGATGACGACGCTGACGATCTGCGGAATGACGTCCCCTGCCCGCTGGATCACGACCGTGTCGCCGATGCGGACATCGATGCCGTCGCGGATCGGCTGGCCGTTGCTGTCGAAGCCTTTGATGTAGTCTTCGTTGTGCAGCGTGACGTTCTCGACCACCACGCCGCCGACCGTGACCGGCGCCAACCTTGCAACCGGCGCCAGCGTGCCGGTGCGGCCGACCTGGATGTCGATCTTTTCCACCGTCGTCATCGCCTGTTCGGCCGGGAATTTATGGGCGACCGCCCAGCGCGGCTCGCCGGTGACGAAACCCCAGCGCCGCTGCAGCTCGAGCTGGTCGACCTTGTAGACGACGCCATCAATGTCGTAGCCGAGCGACGAGCGCTGTTCCTCGATCCGGTGGTACTGCGCGATCAGTTCGTCGATCGACTTCGCCCGCACCATCAACGGGCTGACCTTGAACCCCCAGTCCTTGAATTTCTGGACGGAATCGTACTGGGTCGGAGCCGGATCCGCTGTCGTATAGCCCCAGGCATAGGCGAAGAATTTGAGGTTGCGGCTTGCGGTGACGGCCGGGTCCTTCTGGCGCAGCGACCCGGCCGCCGTGTTGCGCGGATTGACATAGTCCTGGCCGCCGATCGCCGCCGAGCGCTGCTTCAGCGCCTCGAACTCGGCATAGGTCATATAGACCTCGCCGCGGATCTCGATGACATCCGGCCAACCCGAGCCGTGCAACTTCTTTGGAATATCGGCAATGGTCTTCAGATTGGCGGTGATGTCCTCGCCGACAGCGCCGTCGCCGCGCGTCGCGCCCTGCACGAACACACCGTTTTCATAGCGCAGCGAGGCCGACAGCCCGTCGATCTTTGGCTCGGCCGTAAAGGCGATGCCGAGATCCTTGTCGCGGTCGAAGAAGCGCCGGCCGCGCTCGATGAAATCGGCAACGTCCTGGTCGGTATAGGCCTTGCCGAGGCTGAGCATCGGCAAGGCGTGGCGCACCTTGGCAAAGCCTTCCGCCGGCGGCGCGCCGACCCGGCGCGACGGCGAATCCTCGCGCACGAGATCGGGAAAGCGCTCCTCAATGGCGAGATTGCGGCGCGCCAGCGCGTCATACGCGGCGTCCGAGATCGTCGGCGCATCCTCGGTGTGATAACGCCGGTCGTGCTCGGCGATCTCCGCCGCCAGCCGCTTGAGCTCCTCGGCGGCCTCGCTTTCGCTCAGCGAATCGACTGGTTTTTCCGACATGCAATGCTGTCCTCGAATTATGGCGCGCCACTATAAATCAGGATTCGGCATGGGGGAGTCGGCTTGCGAATAAATCAATGCTGAACAGCAGGATGCAGCCATCTGCTGACTCGGCTTCCGGGCGCAGAAAATAAGCTAGGCGGCGGCCGTGTTCTCGCGCAGCAGCCGCTCGGCGGCGGCGCGCGCCTCGTCGGTGATGGTGGCGCCCGCCAGCATGCGCGCGATTTCCTCCTGGCGCGCCGCGCGATCCATTTCGGCAATGCCGGTGGCGACGCGGTCCTTGCCGCCGGATTTCGAGATCAGGAAATGTGTCGCCGCGCGGGCCGCCACTTGCGGCGCATGCGTGACCGAAAGCACTTGCACTCTCTTCGAGAGCCGCGCCAATCGCTGGCCGATGGCGTCGGCCACCGCGCCGCCGACGCCGGTGTCGATTTCATCAAAGACAAGGGTCGGTGCCGAGCCGCGGTCGGCAAGCGCCACCTTCAGCGCCAGAAGGAAGCGCGACAGCTCGCCGCCCGAAGCGACCTTCATCATCGGCCCGGGCCGGGTGCCAGGATTGGTGCGCACCCAGAATTCGACCTGGTCGATGCCTTCTTCCATGCGGCTTTCGGCATCGCTCACCATCTCGACGATGAATTCGGCCCGCTCGAGCTTGAGCGCCGGCAGTTCGGCCATCACCGCCTTGGACAGGCCGGCTGCGGCGGCGTGGCGAAGCGAAGAGAGCTGCGCCGCCGAAATGTCATAAGCCTCGCGCGCGGCGGCGGCCTGCTTCTCCAGCCCGTGCAGCCGCTCCTCGCCGGCGTCGAGATCGGCAAGGTCCGCCGCCATCGTGTCGCGTAGCTGCGCCAGGTCGTCGACCGCGACATTGTGCTTGCGCGAGGCCGCGCGCAGCGAAAACAGCCGCTCCTCGGCCTTCTCGAGGCGCTGCGGATCGTATTCGGTGGCGCGAAGCGCCGTCTCGACGCCGGACTGCGCCGCGTCGAGCGATATCATCGCCTCGTCCAGCGACTTCACCACGTCGTCGAGCAGTCCCGGCACTTCACCTGCCTTGCGCTGCAGCCTGCGCAAAAGGCTGGCGAGCTGCGGCAGCGGCGAAGACGGCCCCGACAGCACGTCCTGCGCGTCGTGGATCTCGGACGCGATCTTTTCGGCGCGCATCATCTGGGCGCGCAATTCAGCCAGCTCGGTTTCCTCGCCCGGCTGCGGATCGAGCTTCGCCAGCTCGGCGACTGAGGCCCTGAGATAATCGGCCTCGCGCGCCGCCGCCTCGACCTTGGCGCGGTGCCTGGAAAGCTCCTGCTCGCAGTTTCGCCAGTAGCGCCACGCCTCGCCCGCCCCGCGCACAGCGCCAAGATGGCCGCCGAAACTGTCCAGCAATTCGCGATGGGCGCCGGGATCGACCAGCGCGCGCTCGTCGTGCTGGCCATGGATTTCGACCAGCGCGCGGCCGACGTCGCGCATCAGGGTCACGCTGGACGGCTGGTCGTTGACGAAGACGCGAGTGCGTCCGTCGGCCGTCTGCACCCGGCGCAGGATGATGTCGCCGTCGTCCTCGATATCGTTGTCGGCGAGCAGCGCCCGCGCTGGATGGTTGCGCGGTACATCGAACACCGCGATGACCTGGCCCTGTGCCGCGCCGTGGCGGACGAGCGAGGCGTCGCCGCGCGTTCCAAGCGCCAGCGACAGCGCATCAAGCAGGATGGATTTGCCGGCGCCGGTCTCGCCCGTCAGGACCGAAAGTCCAGGCAGGAAGTCGATGTCCAGCTTCTCGATCAGGACGATATCGCGGATCGACAGTCTGGACAGCATCAGGAGTGTCAGGCGCCGGTGATCAGCTTCCCGGCCTTGGATATCCACGACCCGGCATTTTCGCGCGGCTCAAGCCCGTTGCTCTGCAGGAGCTTGTAGGAATCCTTGTACCACTGGCTGTCCGGATAGTTGTTGCCGAGCACCGCCGCCGCCGTCTGCGCTTCCGACGTCAGCCCCATCGCGTAGTAGCTCTCGGTCAGGCGCGCCAGCGCCTCCTCGACGTGGCGCGTGTTGGAATAGGTCTCCACCACCGTACGGAATCGCTTGACGGCGGCGATATATTCGCGGCGTTCGAGATAGTAGCGGCCGATCTGCATCTCCTTGCCGGCGAGCTGGTCGGTGGCGAAGCGGATCTTGTCCTTGGCGTCGTCGACATATTCGGAGTTCGGCCAGCGCGTCACCAGGTCCTGCATGGTCTGCACCGTCTGGCGCGCTTCCTTCTGATCCTGGGTGACGTCCTTGATCTGCCGGTAGTAGCTCAAGCCGATGATGTACTGCGCGTAGGCGGCATCGTCGGTCGACGGATAGAGCGTGAGATAGCGCTTGGCGGAACCGATCGCCTCCTCATAATTGCCGGCGCGATAGTCGGCGAAGGCGCCCATCACCATCGATTTGCGGGCGAATTCCGAATAGGGATGCTGACGGTCGACGGCGTCGAACTTCTTGCTCGCCTCATCGAGACGGCCGGCATTCAGGTTGGCGAGGCCCTGATTGTAGAGAACGTCGGCGGGCTCGGTCTGGTCGACGTAGGTCGCCAGGTTGACGTCCTTCTCGGACGACATGCAGGCCGACAGCACCAGCGACGGGGCAATCAACGAAAACGCCAGGAAAACAGCCCGATGCGGCGCCTTCGATTGACCAACTCGCGAAAACAACATGTTTGAATTCCGCCCTTTCGGCGTCGTTTCGGTCCGGGCCGCAGCCATAAACCATTATCCCCTTGCCCGGCAACGCTATGTCCGGCCAATCGCACATTTTTGTGGCGGTTTGGCGCCTTGCCCAAAGCAGTATAATTTCATGGCCTTGTGATGCACCCGTGCAACACAAGGCCACCTACAAAGCCAGAAAATCGTTAAGAATCAGATCACCCAGGGCGCGTAGACCGGTCCGCTGACGGCGATCATTTCTGCCACGCGGCCGCGCTCGCGGCGTCGTGTCTCGACGATCTCGAAGGCCGTCCGGTCCGACAGCAGCCGGCGCAGCGCCGCCGCGTTCATTCGGTGACCGCCGCGATAGGAGCGGAAGCAGCCGATGAAGCGCGCGCCGGCAAGCGCCAGATCGCCCATGGCATCGAGCGTCTTGTGCCGGGCGAATTCGTTGGGGTAGCGCAGCCCCCCGACATTGATGACGCGGTTGTCGTCGCCGATGACCAGCGAATTTTCCAGCGAAGAGCCGAGCGCGTAGCCGGCGGCCCACAGCCGCTCGACATCCTTCATGAAACCGAAGGTGCGCGCCCGCGCGATGTCGCGGCGGAAGATGTCGGGGTTGATGTCGGAGGCAAAGAGCTGGCGACCGATCGCCGGGCTTTCGAAATCGATCTCGATCTCGAATCGCGTGCCGTCGTAAGGGCGGAATTCCGCCCATGATGCGCCGGCTTCGATGCGAACCGGCTTGACCACCCGGATATAGCGGCGCTTGACCGCCAGCGTCTCGATGCCCGCCTGGTCGAAGGCCTCGACAAAGGCCATGGCGCTGCCGTCGAGAATGGGAACTTCCGGACCGTCGATCTCGATGATGAGATTGTCGATGCCAAGTCCGAACACCGTCGCCATCAGGTGCTCGACGGTTCCGATATGCTCGCCGGCCGGATCGCCGAGCATGGTGCAAAGGTCGGTGGCGCCGACCTCGGAGACCAGCGCGCGGAACTCCCGGCCCTCGCCGCCATTCGACAGGTGGAACACGATGCCGGTGTCGGCGTCGGCGGGCAGGAAATGAACGGTGACGGGCTTGCCGCTGTGGACGCCCGTGCCGGTCAACGTCACGCGCGCTTTAACTGTCGTCTGATAGTCGTGCAAAGACAAACCCCATAAGCCCTAACTGCCTGCGTCCGCTTCATCAGCCTCTTGAGCATTTTCAGCCAGACGGATCGTCTTGCGTCCGCATGAATGCGGCAAATGAAACAAGGCATGCGGCTCTGATATGATCGGCAGGCAGGGCCAACTCCCCGAATCCCGGCAAACCGACTTTAGTCCGAGGCGAAGATAATGGCCCGTCCGAGAGACTCCAAATCACGGTTTCTTACCCTTTGTAACCGCGGCAGCGAGCGAAAAAACGCTCGTAACACTCTGTTTTACAACCACCTTTAACGCCAACAGGCAGACGATTTCTCGTCTGCCTGTTAACAACCGTTATATATCGTCAGCGATCAGCGGCCCGCTGTATCGATCAGTTGGCCTGGCGGCGCAGAAACGCCGGAATCTCCAACTGGTCGTCTTCCTGCACCGTGCGGCTCTGCGGCGTGAGGCGTCCCTGGTCGTCGAGTTGGCCGCGGCGCGGCGCGTAGAGCTGCGGGTCCTGGCTGGCGAGGCGGCGCATTTCCGGTGCCGCCTGGCGCAGTTTCGGCTCGCGCGGCTGCGCCGGCTGGAGCCGGGCCGGCTCTTCCTCGCGGCGGGTCAGGCCATTGGTCAGGCGCTTGATCAGCCCCATCGGCCCGCTGTTCTCGTGGTCGGCAGGGCGGCTCTTGGCTTCCACCTCGGCCTTCACCACCGGCGGAAAGTCCTCCACGCGCGGCATGCGCTGCGGCGCCTGTTCAGGAAAGCCGTCCCGCGCCGGTTCAACA
>NZ_RZSL01000305.1:0-7448 GCF_003997355.1 Mesorhizobium sp. M1E.F.Ca.ET.041.01.1.1
ACCTCGTCGGACAGGTGTTCGCCCTGTTCGTGCTGCCGCGACCGTCAGCACGAACAGGGCGAACACCTGTCCGACGAGGTCATGCATCGCCGCCGAGAAGGCGACGAAGTTGATGTTGACCGCGAGCAGGATCAGCTCGATCGACATCAGGATGACGATGATGTTGCGGCGGTTCAAAAAGATGCCGAACACGCCGAGCGTGAACAGGATCGCCGATACGGTCAGATAATGCGCGATGCCGACGACCATCTCAGATACCCTCGCCCGACTTGACCTTGCGGATTTCCATGCCCGTCGCCGGCGTGCGGCCGACCTGGGCAGCGATCGACTGCCGCTTGACGCCAGGCTTGTGGCGCAGCGTCAGCACGATAGCGCCGATCATGGCGACCAGGAGCACGAGGCCGGCGATCTGGAAGTAATAGAGGTAGTCCGTGTAGAGGATGTCGCCGAGCGCGGCCGTGTTGGAGCGCGTGGCGAGGTCCGGCGTTGCCTTCGCCACCGTCGAGGCAAGCTCAGGCGCGAAGCTGTAGCCGCCGAGCACGATGATCAGCTCAGCCGCCAGGATCAGCCCGACCAGCGCGCCGATCGGCGCGTATTGCAGCGCGCCCTGCTTCATCTCGGCAAAGTCGACGTCGAGCATCATGACGACGAACAGGAACAGCACCATCACCGCGCCGACATAGACGACGAGCAGGATCATCGCCAGGAACTCGGCGCCGGTCAGCATGAACAGGCCCGCGGCATTGAAGAAGGTGAGGATCAGGAACAGCACCGAATGCACGGGGTTGCGCGACGAAATGACCATGAAGGCCGACGCCACGGCAATAAAGGCGAAGAGGTAGAAAAAGACCGCCTCTAGTCCACTCAGCATGGGGTTCCCCCGGGTTCCTGTCCGAACACTGGGCTTAGCGCCCCTGCTCGATATCGCCGCCGCCTCCGGCTGGCAAAGTTGGTGTTCCATTAGACGAGGCTCTTCGCCCCGTCCATGCGTCAAATGTCAGCGATAGGGCGCGTCCAGCGCGATGTTGCGCGCCAGTTCCCGCTCCCAGCGATCGCCGTTCGCGAGCAGCTTTTCCTTGTTGTAGTAAAGCTCCTCGCGCGTCTCGGTCGCGAATTCGAAATTCGGCCCCTCGACGATCGCGTCGACCGGGCAGGCTTCCTGGCAGAAACCGCAATAGATGCACTTCACCATGTCGATGTCGTAGCGCACGGTGCGGCGCGTGCCGTCGTTGCGGCGCGGGCCGGCCTCGATGGTGATCGCCTGCGCCGGGCAGATCGCTTCGCAGAGCTTGCAGGCGATGCAGCGTTCCTCGCCGTTGGGATAGCGGCGCAGCGCGTGTTCGCCACGAAAGCGCGGGCTGGTCGGCCCCTTCTCGTGCGGATAGTTGATCGTCTCCTTCGGCGCCACGAACTGGCGCATCGACAGGAAGAAAGCGCTGACGAAATCCTTCAGCAGCAGGGCCTTTGCGGCTTGGGCAAGAGCGGACATCACGCAAATCCCGTGATCTTGAGGAAGGCGGCGGTGGCTACCACCATGAACAGCGAGATCGGCAGGAAGACCTTCCAGCCCAGCCGCATCAGCTGGTCGTAGCGGTAGCGCGGCACGAACGCCTTCACCATCGAGAACATGAAGAACACCAGGCAGACCTTGAGCACGAACCAGATCAATCCCGGCACCCAGGTGAAGGGCGCGAAGTTGAACGGTGGCAGCCAGCCGCCGAGGAAGAGGATGGTGGCCAGTGCGCACATCAGAACGACGGCGACGTACTCGCCCAGGAAGAAGAGCAGGAACGGCGTCGACGAATATTCAACCATGTGGCCGGCGACGAGTTCCGATTCCGCCTCCACCAGATCGAACGGCGGACGGTTCGTCTCGGCCAGCGCCGAGATGAAGAAGACGATGAACATCGGGAACAGCGACAGCCAGTGCCAGTCGAGGAAGGTGTTGGGCAGGCCGAGCCGCGTGCCCAGCCCATCCTGTTGCGCCAGCACGATGTCGGAGAGGTTGAGCGAGCCGACTGTGAGCAGAACGGTGACGATGACGAAGCCGATCGAGACCTCGTAGGACACCATCTGCGCGGCCGAGCGCAACGCGCCGAGGAACGGATATTTCGAGTTGGACGCCCAGCCGCCCATGATCACGCCATAGACTTCGAGCGAGGAGATGGCGAAGACATAGAGGATGCCGACATTGATGTTGGCGATCGCCCAGCCCTCATTGACCGGAATAACGGCCCAGGCCGAGATCGCCAGCACCGCCGACACCAGCGGCGCGAGCAGGAAGACGCCCTTGTTGGCGCCGGACGGGATCACCGGCTCCTTGAACACGAATTTCAAAAGGTCGGCGAAGGCCTGCAGCGTTCCCCAGGGGCCTACGACGTTCGGGCCGCGGCGCAGTTGCACCGCCGCCCAGATCTTGCGGTCGGCATAGAGCACATAGGCCACGAAGATCAGAAGAACGACGATCAGCGCCACCGATTTCAGAAGGATCAGCAGCGCCGGCAGCACGTAGAAGGAGAAGAAGGTGTCCATGCTTATTCCGCCGCCTGCTTGAAGCCGCTCTTGGCCAGCGCCGAGCATTCGGCCATCACGGCCGAGGCCCGCGCGATCGGGTTGGTCAGATAAAAATCCTTCACCGGCGAGGTGAAGGTGCCCTTGTTCAGCCGGCCGCTGAGCTTCGCCGCCTTGGCGATGTCGTCGGCGCTGCCGGGCAGAACCTGATCGATACGGGCGAGATGCGGGTGCTCGCCATAGAGCTTGGCGCGCAGCTGCGCCAGCGAATCGAACGGCAGCTTCTTGCCGAGCACGTCCGAAAGCGCCCTCAGGATCGCCCAGTCCTCGCGCGCCTCGCCCGGCGCGAAGCCGGCACGGTTGGTCTGCTGCACGCGGCCTTCCGTGTTGACATAGGTGCCCGACTTTTCGGTATAGGCCGCGCCCGGCAGGATGACGTTGGCGCGGTGCGCGCCGGCATCGCCATGCGTGCCGATATAGACGACGAAGGCGCCGCCGGTCTTGGCCATATCGATCTCGTCGGCGCCAAGCAGGAACAGAAGATCCGTCTCGCCGAGCATGCCGGCGACGTTCTTGCCGCCCTCGCCCGGCACGAAGCCGACATCGAGGCCGCCGACTCTGGCCGCGGCGTTGTGGAGCACCGCGAAGCCGTTCCAGTCGGCCGTCACGGCCTCAACGGCCGTGGCGAGCTTGGCCGCCTGGCCGAGCACCGCCGCGCCATCGGCGCGCGCCAGCGCGCCCTGGCCGACGATGATCAGCGGATGCGTCGCCTTCTTCAGCACCTCGAAGAACTTGCCGTTGCCGTCGGCCAGGTCCTTCAGCGATTCGGGGCCGGCGCCGAGCAGTTCGTAGTCGTAGCGCGTGTCACCGATCTCTCCGATGACGCCGATCGGCAGATTGCCGACGCGCCAGCGCTTGCGGATGCGCGCGTTGAGCACCGAGGCCTCGAAGCGGGGATTGGCGCCGATGATCAGCACCGCGTCGGCCTGCTCGATGCCCTCGATGGTCGGGTTGAAGATGTAGCTGGCGCGGCCGAGCGACGGATCGAGCGCTGCGCCATCCTGGCGGCAGTCGATGTTCTTCGAGCCGAGCGCTGCCATCAGAAGCTTGAGCGCGTAGATTTCCTCGACCGCAGCGAGGTCGCCGGCAATCGCCCCGATCCGCTCGGGCGCCGTCTTCGAAACCTCGTCCTTGATGGCTACAAACGCTTCTGCCCAGCTTGCCGGGACGAGCTTGCCGTTCTTACGCACATAGGGGCGATCGAGGCGCTGCGTGCGCAGGCCATCCCAGATGAAGCGGGTCTTGTCGGAGATCCACTCCTCGTTCACCGCTTCGTTGACGCGCGGCAGGATGCGCATCACTTCACGGCCCCGGGAGTCGACGCGGATCGCCGAGCCGACGGCGTCCATGACATCGATCGATTCCGTCTTGGTGAGCTCCCATGGCCGCGCCTGGAAGGCGAACGGCTTGGAGGTCAGCGCGCCGACCGGGCAGAGATCGATGACGTTGCCCTGCAGCTCGGACGTCATCGCCTGCTCGAGATAGGTGGTGATCTCGGCATCCTCGCCGCGGCCGATCAGGCCAAGCTCGGAAATGCCGGCGACCTCGGTGGTGAAGCGGACGCAGCGCGTGCAATGGATGCAGCGGTTCATCACCGTCTTGACCAGCGGGCCGATATATTTGTCTTCGACCGCGCGCTTGTTCTCGTGATAGCGCGACGAATCGACGCCGAAGGCCATCGCCTGGTCCTGCAGGTCGCACTCGCCGCCCTGGTCGCAGATCGGGCAATCCAGCGGATGGTTGATCAGCAGGAACTCCATCACGCCTTCGCGGGCCTTCTTGACCATCGGCGTGTTGGTGAAGATCTCCGGCGGCTCGCCATTCGGGCCGGGGCGCAGGTCGCGCACACCCATGGCGCAGGAGGCTTGCGGCTTGGGCGGACCGCCCTTCACCTCGATCAGGCACATACGGCAGTTGCCGGCGATCGACAGCCGCTCGTGGAAGCAGAAGCGCGGCACTTCCGCGCCGGCGTCCTCGGCCGCCTGCAGCAGCGTGTAGTGGTCGGGTACCGTAATCTCTTTCCCGTCGACCTTGAGCTTTGCCATTCGCCTCGAACCCTCGCGGATTTCCCGCAATCTCTCTTTCCGGGCGCGACTGATGCCGCGCCCGGCATTTCATTTCACTTCTTCGCGGCCAGCGCCGCCGCCTGGGCAGCCCAGTCGTCGCGACCGATACGGCCGGCGAGCGACAGGTAATCCTCGACCCAGGCGATCTCTTCCGACGTCCAGGCGGCGATCTGGCCATAGGTCCAGATGCCGAGGCCGTTCAGCACTTTCTCGAGCTTCGGCCCGATGCCGGAAATCGCCTTCAGGTCAGATGGCTTCGCCGGCTTGTCGATCGCCTTCGGCTGCCGGAAGTCTTCCGGCATCAGCCCGGTCGCGGCCGCTTCGGCAACCGTGTCGGTGCCTGTCGCGTCGAGGGCCTTCTCGGTGGCGTTAGCCGCGATGTCGGTCACGTCCCTGGCGAAAGTCTGCGCCTCGGCGATCAGCGTCTCGGCCGCCTTGCGCGCCTTGGACGAGTTGTTGGCGGCTTCCGTCCGCGCCTCGAGATCGTCGAGAAACGGCTGGAACATGCGCTGCGAGGCTTCGATCGCGCCGGAGACCGCGCCCATCCAGACGCCAAGCGCGTGGTTGGCAAGACCGATGCCGAGCGCCGACATCGCCGCCGCACCCGCGACGGGATGCGCCATGAGGTTGACGGCGCTGGCCATCTCGCTCGGCATCATCTTGGTCAGATCCTGGTTCATCTTCTCGAGTTGGTCCAAATAGGGCATCAGCGGGTAGGCTATCGAATACGGCGCCATAGACATCTCCTGGTCGTTTCTTCGTACGCCCGCCCCTGCTTTTCCGTCCCGGGCAACGCCCGTCTTCACAAATTCTATTCCGCCGCCACCATGACCGGCTCGACCCGGTGCGCGTTGCGCGAAAACTCGTCGATGCGGCGTTCCACCTCGCCGCGGAAATGCCGCATCAGGCCCTGGATGGGCCAGGCCGCTGCGTCGCCCAGCGCGCAGATCGTGTGGCCCTCGACCTGCTTGGTGACGTCGAGCAGCATGTCGATCTCGCGCTTCTGCGCCTCGCCGCGCACCAGCCGCTCCATCACCCGCCACATCCAGCCAGTGCCTTCGCGGCACGGCGTGCACTGGCCGCAGCTTTCATGCTTGTAGAAGTAGGACAGCCTGGCGATCGCCTTCACCACGTCGGTCGACTTGTCCATGACGATGACAGCCGCCGTGCCGAGGCCGGATTTGAGGTCGCGCAGCGCGTCGAAATCCATCGGCGCGTCGATGATCTGCTCGGCCGGAACCAGCGGCACCGAAGCGCCGCCCGGGATGACCGCGAGCAGATTGTCCCAGCCGCCGCGAATGCCGCCGCAATGCGTCTCGATCAGCTCGCGGAACGGGATCGACATCGCCTCTTCGAAGGTGCACGGATTGTTGACGTGACCGGAGACGCAGAACAGCTTGGTGCCGGCATTGTTCGGCCGGCCGAAAGACGAGAACCAGGCAGCGCCGCGGCGCAGGATGGTCGGTGCCACGGCGATCGATTCGACGTTGTTGACGGTCGTCGGGCAACCATAAAGGCCGACATTGGCCGGGAATGGCGGCTTCAGCCGCGGCTGGCCCTTCTTGCCTTCGAGGCTTTCGAGCAGCGCCGTCTCCTCGCCGCAGATATAGGCGCCGGCGCCATGGTGCATGTAGACGTCGAAGTCGTAGCCGGATGTGTTGTTCTTGCCGATGAGCTTGGCCGCGTAAGCCTCGTCGATGGCGCGCTGCAGCGCCTCGCGCTCGCGGATGAACTCGCCGCGCACATAGATGTAGGCGGCGATCGCGCCCATGGCGAAGCCGGCGACCAGCGCGCCCTCGACCAGCGTGTGCGGGTCATTGCGCAGGATGTCGCGGTCCTTGCAGGTGCCAGGCTCGGATTCGTCGGCATTGATGACGAGATAGCTCGGGCGGCCGTCGCTCTGCTTGGGCATGAACGACCATTTCAGGCCGGTCGGGAAACCGGCGCCGCCGCGGCCGCGCAGGCCGCTTGCCTTCATCTCGTTGATGATCCAGTCGCGCCCCTTGGCGATGAGGCCCGGCGTGTCGTCCCAGAGGCCGCGCGCCTGCGCTCCGGCCAACGACTTGTCGAACAAGCCGTAGATGTTGGTGAAGATGCGGTCTTTGTCCTGAAGCATTTCTCGTCCCTCAGACCGGCTTCTTGCCGAAGACGCGGATGTACTCGGCGACGCCTCCCTTGGCGAGCGCCTTGGCCTGCTTCACCCAGTCGTCGCGCTCGATGCGGCCACGGAAATTGAGATAGCCGTCGACCCATTCGCGCTCTGCCTTCTTCCACGAGGCGACCTGCGCGAAGGTGTAGATGCCAAGCGAATGCAAGGTGCCTTCGATCTTCGGACCGACGCCGGAGATCAGCTTGAGATCGTCGACAGCTGCCGGGCGCTCGATGCCGGCCGGACGGTTCCTGTCCTCGAGCGAGGGCTTGCCCGTCTTTGATCTGGCATCTGCCTTGGCGGCGGGCTGCTTGGCTTCCGGCGACTTGAAGGCGGAAGCCGGTTCGGCCTTGGCAATCGGCCCGCTGCGCGGCTTCGAAACCGCTTCGACTTCCGGAGAGGCCTGGTTGGCGTTGGCCGCCGAATGGCGTGGCGCCCTGACGCTCGCAGCCTTCTCGGCGGCGGGCGAGACTTTCACCGGCGACGGCGTCGTCAGCGCCGGGCTGGTCTCGGGCGCATCGGTCTTCGGCTTGCTGGATTTCGAAGGCGCGACCGGGCCGGAAGGCGCCGGCGCGGCGGGCGCCTGAGACACGACGGCGGCTGGCGCCGCAGCCGGTGCCGCGGCAGCGGCTTCCCTGGCCGCCTTCGCGGCAGCCTTGGCT
>NZ_RZSL01000306.1:0-7443 GCF_003997355.1 Mesorhizobium sp. M1E.F.Ca.ET.041.01.1.1
TTTGCATTCGGCAGGGGCTGGGGGTCGAAGCGACTGAACCGAATGTCGACCGGATCGACATAGGCGATCCGCTTTCGCCGGCGCTCGAGCCGTTCGAGCTCCTCGCGCAGAACGGCGATGCGCTCGCGCGTTGCCGCGTTTGACGGCTTCGATTCCAGCTCGGAGAGCTGCCGGGCGATCGCATCCAATTCCTCTTGCTTGGGCCGCTTCAGCGCGATGCGGCGTCCGTGGCTGTTTCGCATGGTGCGCCCGACATTGATGTTGGTCGGCGACCCGGTTGCCGCGAAGCCTGCCCGCCTCGGCTTGAAGCTCAATATCTGCTTGAGATTGAGCTTGACCAGATCGGGCAGTTCGAGGTCCTCGAAGAAGAGGTCGAGCACCTCCTCGCGCGACAGCACAAAGCGGAAGTCGTCTTCGGATTCCGTGTTTCCCGGAGCCGAAGAGCCCGCGCCCCCGCCACCAGGCTTGGGGATCAGGTCGCCGGGGCTGAACGTCCGGTTTCCGGGCAGGATGTGCTGGCGATGGCCGCTGTCCTTGGCGTCGCTGAACGTCGGCTCGCTGGTGCCTTTCCGAGGCATCGGCACGGCGTGCTCCCGGTCTATCTCGGCAATGCCGCTTGTCCGGATCTTGTCGCGGATGGTGCGCTTGAGCTCTTCATGCGCGCGCTTGAGGAAGCGCTGGCGATTGCCCAGGCTTTTGTCCTTCGGGTTCAGGCGGCGGTCGATGAAGATCGGCATGGAACCGCTCCAGCTTTGCTCAGCCTGCCTTGTTCACGCGCATGTACCAGTCGACCAGCCGGCGCACCTGCCGCTGAGTATAGCCGCGTTCCACCATCCGCTCCACGAATTCGTTGTGCCGCTTCTCCGTGACGCTGTCCTGCTTGGAGCCGAAGCTGATCACCGGCAGCAGGTCCTCGACCTGACCGAACATGCGCTTCTCGATGACCTCGCGAAGCTTTTCGTAGCTCGTCCAGGATGGATTGCGGCCATGGTTGCGCGCCCGGGCGCGCAAGGTGAATTTGACCACTTCGTTGCGGAAGTCCTTGGGATTGGCGATGCCGGCCGGCTTTTCGACCTGCGACAGTTCCTTATCCAGGACCTCGCGGTTGAGGATCTGGCCGGTATCGGGGTCCTTGTAGTCCTGGTCCTCGATCCAGGCATCGGCGTAGGCGATATAGCGGTCGAAAAGGTTCTGGCCGTACTCACTGTACGATTCCAGATAGGCCTTCTGGATCTCGTGACCGATGAACTCGGCATAGCGCGTCGCGAGCTCCGATTTGATGAACTCGAGGTAGGCAGCTTCCGTCTCCTTCGGGAATTGCTCGCGCTTGATCGCCTCCTCCAGGATATAGATCAGATGCACGGGATCGGCGGCCACCTCCTTGGTGTCGTAGTTGAAGGTCTGCGACAGGATCTTGAAGGCGAAGCGCGTGCTGACCCCGGTCATGCCTTCGTCGACGCCGGCGGCATCGCGATATTCCTGGACCGACTTCGCCTTCGGGTCGATCTCCTTGAGATTCTCGCCGTCATAGGCGCGCATCTTGGTGTAGAGCGGCGAGTTCTCGTGCTCCGCAAGCCGCGTCGAGACGGTGAAGCGGCTGAGGATGTCCAGCACTTCAGGCGCGCAGGGGCTGTTCGCCAGATCGCTCTCGCGCAGAAGTTTTTCGTAAATCTGCCTTTCTTCGGTGATGCGAAGGCAATAGGGAACCTTGACCACGAGAATGCGGTCGAGGAAGGCCTCATTGTTCTTGTTGTTCTTGAACTGCTGCCATTCCGATTCGTTGGAGTGGGCGACGACGATGCCCTGATAGGGAAAGGCGCCGAAATTCTCGGTGCCGTTATAGCTTCCTTCCTGGGTCGCCGTCAGCAACGGGTGCAGGACCTTGATCGGCGCCTTGAACATCTCGACGAATTCGAGCAGCCCTTGCGTGGTCCGGTTCAAGCCGCCGCTGTAGGAGTAGGCATCCGGGTCGGACTGGCTGAAGTGTTCCAATTGCCTGATGTCGACCTTGCCGACCAGGGCCGAGACGTCCTGATTGTTCTCGTCGCCGGGCTCGGTCTTGGTGATGGCGATCTGGCGCAGACGCGACGGCGACAGCTTGACGACGCTGAATTTGGAAATGTCGCCGGACAGTTCGTCGAGGCGCTTGGCCGCCCAGGGCGAAATCAGCCCATTCAGCCGGCGACGCGCTATCCCGTATTTGTCCTCGAGCAGATCGCCCATGCGATCGGGATTGAAAAGGCCGAGTGGCGATTCAAAGACCGGACTGATCTGGTTGCCGACTTTCAGCGTATAGATCGGGCGCTGTTCCATCAGTTTCTTCAGCCGTTCGGCAAGCGAGGATTTGCCGCCGCCGACCGGGCCGAGCAGATAGAGGATCTGCTTGCGCTCTTCGAGCCCCTGCGAGGCATAGCGGAAATATCCCGCAATGCGCTCGATCGTATCCTCCATTCCGTAGAAGTCCGAGAAGGAGGGATAGATCTTGATCGTACGGTTCGAAAAAATACGCCCGAGCCGCTCGTCCTTGCTGGTGTCGACAAGGTTCGGCTCGCCTATTGCCTCGACCATGCGTTCGGGCGCTGAGGCGTACATGGATTTGTCTTCACGGCAGGCAAGCAGATACTGCTGAAGGCTGATCTCTTCCTGGGCCGCGTTCGAGTAAATCTCCGAAAACAGGTCGAAGACGTCTGATTGATTCTCGCGCATGATGCTTTGCCTCGGAGCCGATAGGCTGCCAATCGGCTCATCGTCTCTTCAACTGCCGGAAAGCGCTCTTTGTTCCCGACAAACGCTAATCGTCAGCTTCGATCACCGAGGTGTGAGGGAACCACTCCGCGTGGCCGAAACAAGCGCCGCGTCGCGCATCCCGATGTGAACTCTAGTCGCCCACCCCGAATCGACAGCCAAGATCAGTGTGCGCTCGGTCGACCCATTTGCCAACACAAAACAGAAGTGCCGACGCTGCGGTGTGATGTCGCCGCAAGGTAACCGGCAGTGGTACCGACTGCCGCTGCATCGACCGCCTTGCGGCGGCGCGAGCCAGCGCAGCGGACGCTCGATCGGGCATCGAGGCGGCAAAGCGCCCTATGCGGACAGAATGCTTGCCTGAGAGCTTCAAGGAAGGATCTCGTATTGGTTTTTCGCACCTACATGTCGTGGTCGGGAACGTAGAGACAGAACGAATGCTGAGAGTTTACGTCGCCGCCGGGCTTGCACTCGTGAAAGAACTCGTCGCGCGAGCGCTTGATCCGCCTGTCGGTGTAGGGAATGAGCTCCCCGGTGGAGAGCTGGTGTCCATACTGCGTTTCCTTCACGTCGGCCGCGGGTGCCTGATAGCAGTCCAACCCCGCGCAGCATGAGCTGTCGTACTGCCAGCCCTTGGGCGCCTGATGCGCGGCGGCCGGAGCCGAGAGGAAGGCCGCCAAGGCAATCGCCGGAAACAGCCGCAAAGGCTGCAAACTGCCTGAGCACCCATTACCATGCCCGGCTGGAGCTCGATACGTCGTCTTCATGGGTGGTCACCCCTCGGAGGCGCCAGTCGCATCGGCTCTCCGGTCTGGCTAACAATCCGCCCGGCATGGATGAGCGCTTCCTCCAGAACCGGGCCGTCAAGCAAACTGCCAGACCAGGGAAAATGTTCCATGATCTTGTTCACGCGGCCCAGTCGAGCGCCCGCGCATTTTTCGATGGCGCAAGAGGGGTGCGGGTCCACTGTTGGCGAGCCAACCCCTTGCAGCCCCTGAACAATCCTTAACTGGACGCCTGCCGCGCTCGCGTGCACTCTTTGCCGAGGGCGATCAGAGCTGGGGGTGGTCAGGAGATGACGATGATCGATCGGCGGTGTTTTGTCCTTGCGTCCGTTGCCGCGCTGCTGCCGGCAGGGGCGTCGGCAGCCTGGCGGCTGCGCCAGCCGGCGCCGCAAACCGTCGACTACGGGCCAGCCAAGCTCGATATCTACGCCCGAGAAGGCGCCAAGGGTGATCCGGTCGTCTTCTTCATCCATGGCGGCGCCTGGCGGATCGGCAACCGCAACAACGTCAACGCCAAGCCGGGCTTCCTGCTCGCCAACGGCTTCCTGTTCGTCTCGATCGATTACCGCATGCTGCCCAAGGCCGACGTCGCCGCCCAGGCGGGCGACGTGGAAGAGGCCTATGCCTATGTGCGCGCCAATATCGCCAGCTATGGCGGCGATCCGGACCGCATCGTGGTGATGGGTCACTCGGCCGGCTGCCATCTGGCGGCACTGACAGGACTTCGCGGCGGCTTGCCCGGCGTCGCCGCGCTGGTGCTCGACGATACCGAAGCCTATGACATCGAGGCTCTGGCCAGGGCGCAGGGCGGCAGGCTGCGGCCGATCTACGCGCAGGCGTTTTCGGATCCAGGCCAGTGGCGCGCGCTGTCACCCGCGACCTATATCGGGACGGCCAAGCACCCGCCCGTGTTCGTCGCCTATTCGAACGCGCCGATCCGCGCGACCGCTGCGCATGACTTCGCGGATCGGCTGCGGACGGCCGGCAACAAGGTCACACTGTTCGACGGCAGCGCCTATTCGCACATGGCGATCAACCGGCGCTTCGGCGAGGACGGCGATGCGCTGACCGCCGCGGTCATGGCTTTCCTGAAGGCGACGGTCGCCTGAACCCTACCAGAGGGTCTTCTCGCCGGGCGCGGCCGGCTCGATCGCGAGCGCGTGCACGCCGGCCTTCAACTCGTCGGCAAGCAGCTCGTTGACGGCGCGGTGGCGGTCGACGCGGCTCATGCCGGAAAAATTCGGCGAGACGATGCGGACGCGGAAATGCGTCTCGCCGGTGCCGTCGAAGGTGGCGTGGTGACCGGACTCGACATGATGATGGCCGGCATGAAGGTGGCTTTCGTTGATGACGATGAGCCTTTCGGGCGAAAACGCCGCCTTCAGCTTGCTTTCCATCGTCGACTGTATGGACATCGGGGCTTCCCTTCACCACATCTACGGCATCGCCGTAAAATCTGCATTTTCGACCGCTTTAAGCCGCGATTCAGCGGTTAGGGCGATCATCTGCCAAATGTCAATTCTTGTTTCGCACTAGCGAACAGCCCATAAATGGGTGAGATGAAACCGTATCCCAAATATTTCGAGAAAATCCGCATCCGGCCGGAAAAGGACGCGGAGCTGAAGTCGCGCGCGCCGGTCTGCCAGTGGGATGGCTGCAAGGAGGCCGGCACGCATCGGGCGCCGGTCGGACGGCTGAAGGAGGGTGAGTATTTCCGCTTCTGCTTCGAGCATGTGCGCGAATACAACAAGAGCTTCAATTACTTCTCGGGTGTGTCGGACACCGAGATCGCCCGCTTCCAAAAGGAGGCGCTGACCGGCCACCGGCCGACCTGGCGCATGGGCGCCAATGGCGGCGGGATGCGTTCTGCGCCGGATTTCGCGCAACAACGCTCCGGCCGCGCCGGTTACTACAACCGCATGCGCGACCCCTTCAACCTGTTCGGCGGCGGGCCGCGCGAGGCACGCGAGCGCAAGGCGAAGCCGCTTGAGGCCAAGGCGCTGGAAACGCTTGGCCTTGATACAAAGGCGACTGGCAAGGATATCAAGGCGCGCTATAAGGAACTCGTGAAGCGCCACCATCCTGATGCGAATGGTGGCGACAGGGGTTCGGAAGACCGGTTCCGCGATGTGCTGCAGGCCTATCGCGTGCTCAAGCAAGCAGGATTGTGCTGAGCGGCCCTACGGTCCGTGTCGTTTTCCAACTTTCATAAGGTTGGAAAAGGCTCTAAGACCGCCCCCGAACAAAATCGATTGCCGGCGAAACGCCGTCGTTTCGCACGTGGAGACGTTGATAGTGATGAACAAGGTCGATCGCGACATCGCCAACTTGCCGGACACGACGGTGTCGGTGAGGGAGAAATTCGGCTTCGACTCCAAGATGGTGGTGCCCGCCTATTCGGTGTCGTCCGAGCATGTGCCGGACATCGACCCGGACTATCTGTTCGACAGGGCGACGACATTGGCGATCCTCGCCGGCTTTGCCTACAACCGCCGGGTCATGGTGTCGGGCTATCACGGCACCGGCAAGTCGACGCATATCGAGCAGGTCGCCGCCCGCCTCAACTGGCCCTGCGTGCGCGTCAACCTCGACAGCCATGTCAGCCGCATCGATCTCGTCGGCAAGGACGCCATCGTCGTCAAGGAAGGCCTGCAGATCACCGAATTCCGCGACGGCATCCTGCCCTGGGCCTATCAACACAATGTGGCGCTCTGCTTCGACGAGTACGATGCCGGCCGCCCCGACGTGATGTTCGTCATCCAGCGCGTGCTGGAATCGTCCGGTCGTCTGACGCTGCTCGATCAGAGCCGCGTCATCCGCCCGCATCCGGCCTTCCGCCTGTTCGCCACCGCCAACACGGTCGGCCTCGGCGACACCACCGGCCTCTATCACGGCACGCAGCAGATCAACCAGGCGCAGATGGACCGCTGGTCGATCGTCACCACGCTCAACTACCTGCCGCACGACAACGAGGTGAACATCGTGCTGGCCAAGGCCAAGCACTACCGCGACAACAAGGGCAAGGAGATCGTCAACAAGATGGTGCGCGTCGCCGACATGACGCGCTCGGCCTTCATCAATGGCGACCTGTCGACGGTGATGAGCCCGCGCACGGTCATCACCTGGGCCGAGAATGCCGAGATCTTCGGCGATATCGGCATGGCGTTCCGGCTCACCTTCCTCAACAAATGCGACGAGCTGGAGCGTTCGGTGGTGGCCGAATTCTATCAGCGCGCCTTCGGCGAGGATCTGCCGGAGAGTGCCGCCAACGTGGTGCTGGGGTAAGCGCGTACCGGCAGGCTTCGCGCAGGGAATGATCGATGGCGGGTCCGGGCGACAACACGCGCAACAAGCCGAAGAACGGGTCTGAAGCCGACAGCTTCAAGCGCGCCGTCACGGTGTGCATGCGCGCCGTTGCCGGCGACAAGGACCTCGAGGTCGGCTTCGCCAAGGATCGGCCGGCGCTGGCCGGAAACCGCGCCCGTCTGCCCGAACTGCCGAAGAAGGCTTCCCGCAACGACATCGCCATCACCCGCGGCATCGGCGATTCCATGGCGCTGAAGCGCGCCTGCCACGATCAGCGTATCCACACTAAGCTGGCGCCGGAGGGCAAGCTCGCGCGGGCTATTTTCGATGCCGTTGAACAAGCGCGCGTCGAGGCGATCGGCAGCCGCGCCATGCAGGGCGTGGCCGACAACATCGGCTCGATGCTGGAAGACAAATACGCCAAGGCAAATCTCGTCGACGTCAAGGACAAGGCCGATGCGCCGCTCGAGGAGGCGGTGGCTCTGATGGTGCGCGAGAAGCTCACCGGCCGTCCCGTGCCGAAGAGCGCCGAGCGGCTTGTCGATCTGTGGCGCCCCTGGGTCGAGGAGAAGGCCAGCACCGATCTCGACGGCCTGTCGTCCAAGCT
>NZ_RZSL01000307.1:0-7422 GCF_003997355.1 Mesorhizobium sp. M1E.F.Ca.ET.041.01.1.1
GGTCGTAGGTCTGGCGCGTCTGCGTTTCCCAGCGCCCGTCGCGGCGGCGGTAGTCGAGCACCGTCTTCTTCAGCACCGCCCAGTCGTCGGACAGGACTTCCTCCGAGCGGATGCGGACGCGATCTTCCATGGGTGGGTCTCCATGCTGCCGGCGGCAAGGGTTAGCCGCGAACCAGCGCCTGCGCAATCCCAGAAACCGACTGGTCCAGCGGGGCTTTCACCGGCTCGTGTCTGGCGCAAAGCGCCGCGGCTGCCTAGATAGCGATATCTCTCCCAGGAGCCCGTTTCATGACATCATCGCTTTTCCAGCCGATCACCCTCGGCGGTCTCACCTTCCCCAACCGCATCGCGGTGGCGCCGATGTGCCAGTATTCGGCCAAGGACGGCTCCGCCAGCGACTGGCACCTCCACCACTGGATGAACCTGGCCATGTCCGGCGCCGGCATGGTCACCGTCGAGATGACCGACGTCGAGCGGCGGGGCCGCATCTCGCATGGCTGCCTCGGCCTCTACTCCGACGACAACGAGGCGGCGGCCAAGCGCACGCTCGACGCCGCCAGGCGCGTCGCAGCACCCGCCACCAAATTCGGCGTCCAACTCGCCCATGCCGGCCGCAAGGCCTCCAACAGGAAGCCTTGGGAAGGCGGCGGCCCCCTGCAGCCGGGCGAGGATCCCTGGCAGACCGTTTCGGCTTCGGCCGTCGCCTACGACACAGGGTGGAATGTGCCGCACGCACTGGGCGAAGAAGAGATCCAGCAAGTCATCGGACGGTTCGCCGAGGCGGCCAGACGCGCCGCGCGCGCCGGTTTCGACTTCATCGAGCTGCACGCCGCGCACGGCTATCTGATCTTCCAGTTCCTGTCGCCGCTCTCCAACCAGCGCACGGACCGCTGGGGCGGCTCGCTGGAAAACCGCATGCGCTTCGCCGTCGAAATCGCCAGGGCGGTCAAGAAGGCCGCACCGGAGCTGATGCTCGGCGCGCGCCTTTCGGTGAAGGAATGGGTCGATGGCGGCTTCGACATCGAAGAGGCGATCGAAGTGGCCAAGGCGCTGAAGGCGGAGGGCGTCGCCTATCTCTGCTGTTCCAGCGGCGGCAATTCGCCGCTTCAGAAGCTGCCCAGCGGCCCCGGTTATCAGGTGCATCTGGCGGAAGCGGTGCGCAAGGGCGCCGGCATCGCGACGCGAGCGGTGGGACTGATCGACGATCCGAAGCAGGCCGAAGCGATCGTCGCCGATGGCCGTGCCGACATGGTGGCGCTGGCGCGCGCCTTCCTCGCCGACCCGCGCTGGGGCTGGCGCGCGGCGGCGACTTTCGGCGAACAAATCCGCCCGGCGCCGCAGTTGGCGCGCTCGGTCACGACCATGCAGCATTGGATGAAGGCGGCCGGTTGACGCCACGGACCTGAGACCATTGGGCGCAGGGGTCCCGTCACGATTGCAACCAAATTGGCCGCTTTGCGTTGGCGGCCATGACAGACAACAAGCCATTTGAAAAGCCGGTGGTGGTCGAACTCGGCCATGTCGGCAAATATCGCCAAATAAGCAGCACGCGCGAAGCCGCAGAGTGCCTGATGACGGTTTGGCCTCTCAATCGGGGCCAGCGGCATCGTGATGCGCTCGACACTTGCCTCAAGGCGCTGGAGGGTTATCGTTCGACGGCGGACGCACGCCGCGCATTGATCGAGGCGGCCGAGGAATCGGAAGTGTTGGTTCCCGAAGACAGGTTGCCTGACGAAAAGCTGCATTGAGCGAGCAAGGGTTTCTCGACCGGAGGATTCCATGGCGAAACTGACTTACAAGATCATCGAGCATGACGGCGGTTGGGCCTACAAGGTCGGCTCGACTTATTCAGAAACATTTCCCACCCACCAGGACGCGCTGCGCGCCGCCGAAATTGCTTCGGCCGAACAGCAGGTCGCCGGCAACACGGACGGTATCCAGTATGAG
Organism: Mesorhizobium sp. M1E.F.Ca.ET.041.01.1.1; assembly: GCF_003997355.1. Lineage (NCBI taxonomy): Bacteria > Pseudomonadati > Pseudomonadota > Alphaproteobacteria > Hyphomicrobiales > Phyllobacteriaceae > Mesorhizobium > Mesorhizobium sp. M1E.F.Ca.ET.041.01.1.1. The sequence continues at coordinate 1,948 of NZ_RZSL01000307.1, forward strand.
GATTCCGAGGGTGTCTGGCATGACGAGCTGGCCGACGGTCGCGACCGGCCGCAAACCGAAGTCTCCGACTAGCTTTTACGCCCGCGCCGCGACCGACCATGCCCTTGCCTTCATGCCGGCCGCTGGCGGACGCGTCAGTTATTATTTGCCGCAGTACTGATCGTTGACGTTCTGCCCGGCATTGGCGTCGGGTCCGGGCGTATTCGAGGCGCATGGGCCGATGGGACCTGGATTGCCGAGGCTGTTTAGGCCGGTGGCTTCGCTGCTCGAAGAGATACTGCCGGTGGCGTAAGGATCGACTGGCACCGTCCGTTCGTTCGAAACCGGACGATCATGGTGCCACCACGACCACATGTCCGAGGACTGCGCCATAGCCGAGGTTGCCGTACCCAGCATGAGCGCGGAGGCTGCAAGAATTTTCGTAAGCATTGGATACTCCATTTGGTTGGTCGCCGAGGTGTGACGGCGACGCCAATGAAACCCTGGGTTGGATGCAAAAGTTCCAAGAGAAAATCGGCGTGGAGCGGGATGCGCGACACGTTTGTGTGACGAGGCCGTGAGCAGCCGGATCATTCGGCTCGGCGCAATTGCCGTCGAAATTCAGGTCACGCCGGCAAACGCACGTGCGGCGATACGCTGGATGAAGGCGACAACGCGTTCCGGCTCCACGAATTGCGGCATGTGGCCAAGCCCCTCGATCCGTTCGAAATCGAGCCCGTTGATCTTGTCCAGCATCGGCTCGCCATGAGTGGCAATGCCGATGACGCGATCCTCCGTGCCGAACAGAATGCCGGCCGGCACGGCGATCTCGCCATAGTGCTGCTCCAAGCGGCCGAGATCCTCTTCCACAGCCACCACATCGGTCGAAGTCGCGTGGAAATGAGTAGGCCGCAGCCCAAGCCATCCACCTCCAGCGATCATATAGTCCTCGGGAACGGTTTGCGGCGCGAAGATGAATTTCATCGTCGGCTCGGCGTATTTCAGACTGGCTGGTATCGCCACAGTATAGGCTATCACCCGACGCCACAGGCGTGAGGGAATATAGAGCAGGTCGAATTTCTGGCGCACCCGTTCTTCCAGATGCGTGAGCGGTGCAAGCAGCGCGATGCCGGAAATCGCCGCCGGATGCCCGACAGCAAGTGCAAGCGCGATGGCGCCGCCAAGCGAGTGGCCGACGATCAGGGGCCGTTCCAGCCCAAGTTCTCCGATGAAGCGCCGCACCATTTCGGCTTGCTCAGGCAGACGACCAGACGCCCCATCGGCCCGAACCGAATATCCCGAACCCGGCCGGTCGAGCGCGATCAGCCGGTAGCCGGCACCGAAATGTCCGAACAGCGTATGTCGGAAATGGTGAAGCTGCGCGCCGAGGCCGTGCAGGAAGACGATCGGCCTGCCCTCGCCTTCTTCGACATAGTGGATGCGGTTGCCGTCGAACTCGACGAACTTCCCGCAAGCCGGCACCAGCCTTTCGGCCCGGGCCGCGACCCGCCATGTTGCAAGCATCAGGCCGAGCACGACGACAGCCGCCGCAACGAGCACGCCGCCGATCAGCCACGACAAAATAGATATCAGCATCTTCCACCCGAGCCGGACGGGCTCACCTTACCCGCAACCGGCTCTGCCACAAGAGCACCACCTTGCCTGCGCATTGCGGCCGGCCGCCGGCCGCGTTATCTCAGGCGAACTTATTGCCGGAGTGAGCCATGCCTGAAATCGTCACCGCCGCGATGCTTGTCATCGGCGACGAAATCCTCTCCGGCCGCACCAAGGACAAGAACACCGGCCATCTCGCCGACATCATGACGGCGATCGGCATCGACCTGAAGGAAGTGCGCATCGTCCCCGACGAGGAGGACGAGATTGTCTCTGCCATAAACGCGCTCCGCGCCCGCTACATCTACGTCTTCACCACCGGCGGCATCGGACCCACGCATGACGACATCACCGCCGACTCCGTCGCCAAGGCTTTCGGCGTGCCTTGCGAGTACGATGCCAAGGCCTATGCCATGCTCGAAGCAAGCTATGCTCAGCGCGGCATCGAATTCACCGAGGCGCGCAAGCGCATGGCGCGCATGCCGCGCGGCGCCGACCACATCGATAATCCGGTCTCGATCGCTCCCGGCTTCCGCATCGGCAACGTTCACGTGATGGCCGGCGTGCCGTCGATCTTCCAGGCGATGCTCGACAATGTCGTGACGACGCTGAAGACAGGCACCAAGATGCTGTCGGCCACGGTGCACTGCCCGTTCGGCGAAGGCCTGATCGGCGGGCCGCTGGCCGACATCCAGAAGGCGCACCCCGACACCATCATCGGCTCCTACCCGAAATACGGCGACGGCAAGTTCTGGACAGAGCTCGTGGTGCGCGCCCGCAGCGAAGAGGCGCTCGAGGCCGCGCGCAGGGACGTCGAGGCCATGGTGGCGGGCTTGTCGGCTGCAAGCTGACGCCATCGTCGGACCGGAACCAAGGACGCCGTAACGGCGTTTGTTTTCCGGCGCGTTTGCGCCGGCATTTGAGGGCCGGACGCACATCTCGCGCCGACTCTTTTTTGGGGGATGTCATGCGCTTCAAGACAATCGTCGCCATTCTGCAGAACGAGCAGGACGCGGAGCGCGTGCTCGACTGCGCCATTCCGCTCGCCGAGCGGTTCGAAAGCCACCTCGTCGGCATCCACGCGGAAGCGCTTCCGGTGCCCTATACGTCGGCCACCGGTTTTCCCGATACCGAATTTCTGCAGGTTTCGGCCGAGATGAGCAAGGAGCGCGCCGACAAGCTGCAGGCGGTGTTCCTCGGGCGCGTTGAGGATTCCGGTCTCTCCTTCGAGTGGCGCAGCCTGGAAAGCTTCTCCGGCGACAGCGCGCTGACCGGCATATCGAGCGTGCGGGCGGCGGATCTGATCATCGCCGCGCAGCGCGATACGGGAGGCGATCCGGGCGCCGATGTCGACACGCTGGTCTATGACGCGGGCCGGCCGGTGCTGGTCGTGCCGCACGCCGGGCCGCTCCTCATCACCTTCAGGCGCGTGCTGCTCGCCTGGAACGGCAGCAAGGAGGCGGCTCGCGCCGCATTCGATGCCCTGCCCTTCATCATTGAAGCCGACAAGACCGACATTCTCGTCATCGATCCGCCGGAGACACTGGATGAGGCTCCCGAGGCAGCGGGCGCCGAGATCGCGGCCGCGTTATCGCGCCACGGCGCCAATGTCAGCGTTTCCGTGCAGAAATCGAGCGGCGCCTCGGTCGACGATATCATCCAGGAGAGGATCGCCGAATCCGGCGCCGACCTGCTGGTGCTCGGCGCCTACAGCCACTCCTGGCTGCGCCAGCTTCTGTTCGGCGGCGTCACCCGCACCGTGCTGCGCACGGCAAACGTAGCGGCCTTCCTGTCGAGATAAGCATGTTTGCCCAAAGTAGGAACCGGGTTCGGAACAAAGACATGCTGAACGCGTTTCAGCGCGACGCGCTGTAAGTCCACAGCCATCGCGAACTCCCACCTTGCCAAGCCTGGCGCTTTCCGGCTAATTCCGCCTGCATTCCATAGTATCTGCGCGCCGCGGCGCGCGCTTGCGGAGTGCGCGAACCATGTCCCTTCCTGAAAAAGCCTTTCCGGTCTCCTGGGACCAGTTCCACCGTGACGCCCGCGCGCTTTCCTGGCGGCTTTCCGGCGCCAACAAGGGACAGTGGAAGGCGATCGTCTGCATAACCCGAGGCGGCCTGGTGCCTGCGGCCATCATCGCGCGCGAGCTCGGTATCCGGGTCATCGAAACCGTCTGCGTGGCCTCCTACCATGACTACACGAGCCAGGGTCAGTTGCAGGTCCTGAAAGAGATCTCGCCTCCGCTGCTTGCCGACGACGGCGCCGGCGTGTTGATCATCGACGACCTCACCGATACCGGCAAGACGGCGGGCATCGTGCGCGCCATGATGCCGAAGGCGCATTTCGCGACGGTCTATGCCAAGCCGAAGGGCCGGCCTCTGGTCGATACATTCGTCACCGAGGTCAGCCAGGATACCTGGATCTACTTTCCATGGGACATGGGCTTCACCTACCAGAAGCCGATCGCCGACGATCACGCCGGCTGAGCACCAAGAAATTTTCAAAGAATCCGACTTTGAGGGCACGTTTGTGCCCCTCAAATCCTACCGGATGAACACAATTGCTTTTGGGACGTTGACTTTTTCTGGTGGGATTTTCCCGAACGAGTGAAGTTTTTTACTTTTAAAGCTCATAATTCGCCGTAAGATTCGCAAAATGGCAAACGATTCCGGAGGCTGGGGGCAGCTTCTCCAATGTTGACGAGGCCGACGACGCACAACCAGATGGCCGAAAGAGTCAGGCGACTCTTCGGCACCGCGCCGTGCCGCCTGCAGGTTGCCGCCTTGCCCTGGCGCAAGGGTGAAAACGGCGTCGAGATCATGCTGATCACCAGCCGCGACACCGGACGCTGGGTTCTGCCCAAAGGCTGGCCGGAGGCCAGGGAGCCGCTTTGCGAGGCCGCCGCTCGGGAAGCGGGCGAAGAGGCCGGATTGCGCGGCACCATCTCGCATCTCGAAGCCGGCCGTTACTTTTACGCCAAGGTCCTGGCTTCAGGCGAGGAAGCGCCTTGCGAGGTCCTGGTGTTCCCGCTCAAGGTCGACCGCGTTGCCGACCGCTGGAAGGAAAAGCGCGCCCGCACCCGCAAATGGGTCGGCTCCGCCGAGGCCGTCAGCATGGTCAATGAGCCCGATCTTTGCCAGATCATCACCTATTTCTGCGCCGATCCGCATAGATTCGCCTAATCATCGATTACATAACCACATATGCAGTGCGACGAGCATGCCGCGCATTGCGGCGCGCGGGCATCGGTGCTTTGTTTGCCGCTGCAAGTGCCGATTCGGCTAACGGCGTCGATGATGAACCCCGCGCAACCACTCGAAGAAACCTCCGGCGAACACCGGCGCGAGCATCGCCAGCGCGTGCTCAAGGGCGGGACGATCATCACCGGCATCCAGAATTCCGAAGTCAGTTGCACGCTGCGCAATCAGAATCCCGGCGGCGCCGAACTGAAAGTGGCACCGGACTCGCGCGTTCCCGATCATTTCCTGCTCTACGTTCCGGTCGATGGCGTAGCCTATCGGGCGGAAGTGCGCTGGCGGCGCAACGACCGCGTCGGTGTCAAGTTCACCGGTATTGAGCCCAAGCCCAAGCTGCACTACGGCTGACTGCCCACCAAGCAGGAAGGCATCCGGCCGAAGCCGGATGCCGTCCGTTTCACGCGACGAGCCCTTTGGTCAGTTCGAGCGCCTGGCGCTCGAACAGCCGCCGGTAGATGCCGCCATTGAGTCGGATCAGCTCGTCATGCGAGCCTTCCTCGACGATGCGGCCGCGGTCGAAAACCAGCAGCCGGTCGAGCGCCCGCACGGTCGAAAGCCGGTGCGCGATGACCAATGTCGTGCGCCCGACCATCAGCCGCTCCATCGCCTTCTGGATGAGCAC
>NZ_RZSL01000308.1:0-7403 GCF_003997355.1 Mesorhizobium sp. M1E.F.Ca.ET.041.01.1.1
GCGCTCCGGCGTTCGCCGCCCGGGTTTTGGCGGCGTTCGGCGGCGGGGGAGGGATGTCGGAGGTCATGGCGGCGACGAACTGGTCCTCGTCCTCGATGCGGAAGGCCTTGTTGAAGCGCCGTTCGAAGCCGATCGTCGATGTCGGCTTGCCGCTCAGCGATCGCCCGCACACCGACCCGGAATAGGCGCCCGGCAGCACCTCGATATGGTCGGGCAGTTCCTTCAGCCGTCGTACGCTGGCATAGAGCGCCCGGGCGCCGTCCTCGGCACTCGAGGCAAGCTCGGTGCGGCCGAGATCGCCGACCATCAGCGTGTGGCCGGTGAGCACGAACCAGGGCTCGGTCGACCGGGTCCGGTCGGTGACAAGGAGGCTGAGGTGCTCCGGCGTGTGGCCCGGCGTATGCATCACGGTCGCCGTCACATTGCCGAGCTCCAGCACCTCGCCGTCCTTCACCCGCCGGAACGGGAAGCCCGCCTCGGCGCCTTCGAACAGCACGTATTCGGCGCCGGTCGCCTCGGCGAGCGCTCGCCCGGTCGAGATATGGTCGGCGTGGATATGCGTGTCGACGACGTAGAGGATGCGCATGCCGGTCGCGCGCGCGGCCTCGACATAGGGCGCGATGTCGCCGACCGGGTCGACGACCGCCGCCGAAGCCTTGCCGCCGCAGCCGAACAGATAGGAAGCGGCAACCGGGTCGGTATGCAGGAACTGCCTGAGAATCATCGCTTTTCCTCCGCGCCGTGCGCCAACCCGTGCGAGCAGCCCGGCTTGACAGCAATGGTCGAAACCGTCATTCAATTATTCTATTGAATGACGGTAGAAAGGCCGATGTCAATCCGCAATCCGAAACAGGCGCTCTACGAGCAGTTCGCGGTCGTCGCCAAGGCGCTCGGCCATCCGCTGCGCCTGGAAATGATCGAGCATCTGGCGCAAGGCGCACGCAGCGTCGAAGCGCTGGCGGCCAAGCTCGGCCAGCCCGTCGCCAACATCTCCCAGCATCTGCAGGCGCTGCGCCGCGCCGGCATCGTTTCGGCCCAGCGGGATGGAAAATTCGTGCATTACTCGCTCGCGGATGACAGCGTGCTCAATGCCTTCGCGTCGGTGCGCGCGGTCGCCGAGCGGCAGCTCGCCGAAGTCGATCGCATTGTGCGTGGCTATTTCGGCGCACGTGACGACATGCGGCCGGTCGGGCGCGACGAACTCCAGGCGCTGATGCGCGATGGGCTGGTGACGCTGATCGATGTCCGCCCGCCCGACGAGTTCGCGCTCGGCCATGTGCCCGGCGCGATCAACGTTCCGCTCGGCGAGATCAAGGCCTGGTCCCGCGGTGCCGATACCAGCCTGGAAATCGTCGCCTACTGCCGCGGCCCCTGGTGCGTGATGTCCTTCGAGGCGGTGGCCGCGCTGCGCTCGCTTGGCCATTCCGCGCGCCGCCTGGAGGACGGCATGCCGGAATGGAAAGCCGCCGGCCTGCCGGTGGAAATGGTCGCCTGACGGTGTGGCTGATTAGGCGGGGCGGAATGCCCGCGGGCCGAAAGGGCCCGCGGCTGCGGCATTTGCGTTCATTGGATCTGTTCCCGAGATTACAGGGGCCTCTCTGCAGGGCGAGGATGGCGAGGGCCGGCAAACAGATCGATCCCGACCCTCACCGAAGTGCTCGCCATCCCGACCCGGATCAGCCAGCTACGGGCGTGTTGAGAAGCTGCTGCTCCCAAAGATACGCGATGCCGCTGCCGCCGAAGTGCTGGATGAGAATCTCGGTCAGCTCCTCGACATGCTCGGTGCGCGCCCAATCGCGTTGCCATTCGCCAGCGAGCGCCATCACGGTCATCACGTTCGCGCCGGCCACGATCATTCGCTGGATGGCAACTTCGTGAGACTCCTTCGAAATCCCGCCCGACGCGTCGGTGATCACGGTCACGTCCCAGCCTTCGCCGGCGGCCTGGATCACAGGCATTGCGACGCAGACCTCGGTCCACAGGCCGGCGATGATCAGCTGCTTGCGGCCGGTCGCCTTGACGACGTTCACCACATTCTCGTCCTGCCAGGTGTTCACCCAGGTGCGATCGATGACTTCCTGGTCCGGAAATACGTCGGTGATTTGCTTAAAGAGAAGTCCACCGCGCGCCGCGATCACGCTGGCGAGAATGGTCGGAACATTGAAGGCTTTTGCTAGCTTCGCCAGCGCGGTCGTGTTGTTGACCACCATGTGCGGATCGTGGCTGTTCAGGTTCGCGAGTTGATAAGGCTGGTGATCGATCAGAACGAGGACCGAGTCTTCAGGACGAAGAAGCGAATCAAGTCCGTTACGAGGGGTCATCAAGACTTCCTTTCTCTGCCGCTATGGACGGCAATGGGGTGACGGGAGACATGCGTCAGGGGGCGACGTTGCCTGGACGCAATTTGCTGTTCCTTTTGGCGATGCGGTAGTGCCATAGTCAGGCAAGCTGTGTCGCGAAACGAGGAACGCCAAATTGGACATCGAAGATCTACAGACATTCGTCGCTGTGGCCGATGCCGAGGGCGTATCGGCTGCCGCGCGCCGGCTCGGCGTCTCCAAGTCAATCGTCAGCCGGCGGCTTTTCCGGGTTGAAGCGGAACTCAGCGTCCAACTGCTTGCCCGCACGACCCGCGGCGCCGCGCTTACGGAAGCGGGAATCACGTTCAGAGACCATGCGGCCCGAGCCATCGCCGAGATCGATACGGCCAGGGAAACGATGCTCCCAACCGGTGAGCTGCGCGGCCGCCTGAGGGTTGCCATGCCGCTTTCTTTTGGCCCGACCCACTTCGCTCCCGTGCTTGCGGAAATGGCGCAACACCACCCGCAACTCCAAATCCATACCTCCTACAGCGATCGCTTCGTCGATCTGATCGCCGAAGGTTTCGATTGCGCGATCCGGGTTGGTTACCTTCAGGACTCCAACCTGATCGCGAAGCGCGTCGGGCCGATCTATGGAAAGCTTGTCGCAAGCCCGGATTACATCAAAGCGCACGGTTCACCTGAGACGGTAGAGCAACTCGTCAACCATCAGGCCCTCATGCAAGGAACGGAAGCCTGGCAGTTCATGGATGGCGACAAGATCGTCACGGTTCAGCCGCAGGGCAGGTTCAAGGCCGACAACGCTACGGCGCTTGCCGCCGCCGCAGTGGCAGGGCTCGGCATCGCCTGGCTCCCTGATTGCATCACGTATGACTATGTGGCCTCCGGTGCGCTCGTTCCGATTATGACACGCTATCCTCCACCTTCGGCGGGCGTGTATGTCGTCCGGCCGCCGGGTCAGCACCCCGCACGGAAAGTCCGGATCCTTATCGAAATGCTGATCGAGTACTTCGCACGAAATCCGGACGTTTGGGGTCTCGACCGTTAAAACAGGAACGGGGCGAAGAGCACGGCCGGCTTGTAACGCGGCCGAGCCGGGCAAGGATCGGTGACAGCGCGTCAATGGCATCGGCTTGACCGCCCGGCCCGGCAAATCCGACGTCCTGCCCTTCTTTCACAAATTAGCGATTACTCATGGAACCTTGTGGCCGGTGTTCCATTGCAACCGAATGCAAGAGCATGTCCAGCGATTCCGGACGCGGGCACCGTCCCCACGCTACTCATTGGTGCTGCCGATATACAATGAGGAAGAGGTATTGCCCCTGCTGGTCGAGCGGATCAGCGCACTGATCGCGAAACTGGACGGAGAGGCCGAGGTCATCTTCGTCGACGACGGCAGCAGCGATCGAAGCGTGAGCTATTTGCGCCGCATGGTCGCCGCCGAACCAAGCTTCCGCCTGATCGAGCTTTCCCGCAACTTCGGCCACCAGATCGCCATCACCGCCGGCATGGAAGCAGCCGCCGGCGAGGCCGTCATCGTCATGGACGCCGACCTGCAGGATCCGCCCGAGGTCGTTCTCGACCTGGTGGCGAAGTGGAAGGAGGGCTTCGAGATCGTCTATGCAAGGCGCGTCAGGCGCGAGGGCGAAACCTGGTTCAAGCGCTTCACCGCCAGCCTTTTCTATCGGCTGCTGGAGAGGATGACGCCTGTCGACATCCCGCGCGACGTCGGCGATTTCCGCCTCGTCGGCCGCAAGGCGCTGGACACGTTCAGGCGCATGCCCGAGCACGACCGTTTCGTCAGGGGCATGTTCGGCTGGATGGGTTTCAAGCAGGCGGCGGTGCCGTTCGAGCGCCCGGCGCGGACGCTTGGCGAAACCAAATACCCGTTCTGGAAGATGATGCGGCTTGCGATCCACGGCATCGTCAGCTTTTCGGAGCGGCCTCTGCAACTGGCGCTGTTTACCGGATTGGCGATTTCCGCTCTCGCCCTTGTGTTCGGCGCCTATGCCATCCTGGCCTGGATCCTCGAGACCGGCGTGATTGCCGGCTGGACATCCACGGTGGTGATCGTGTCGCTGCTCATCGGCATCAATCTCTTCATGACCGGCGTGATCGGCCTTTATGTCGGCAGCATCCACGCGGAAGTGAAACGGCGCCCGCTCTATGTCGTCGAAAGGCTGAGCGGCTTCGATCGGCCGATGCGCGTCGCCTCCCGCGATAAGCGCGCATCGTTTCGCAAGTCTGGGAGCGGGGTTACGGCGAATGTCCGATCTTTTCGACAGCTATAGGTCCAGCTACGGCGAGGCGGTCGAGGGCTCGATCCGGTTCTCCGGGCTGAAGCATGATTTCTTCCTGCGTGCCAAGGCCGAGCTTTTGCGACGCCTGATTGTCGAGCAAGACCTTCGGCGGGGCAGAGCAGGCATGCGCGCGCTCGATGTCGGCTGCGGCGTGGGCTCACTTCATCCCCATCTCGCGGATGTCTTCGATCGCCTCGACGGCTGCGACGTGTCGGAGGAGTCGCTCTCGCGCGCCAGTAGGGAGAACCCGCGCGTCACCTACAGCGCCTGCACCACCTCGCGCCTGCCGTACCCGGACGGCATGTTCGACCTGGCGTTCGCCAGCTGCGTCGTCCACCACGTGCCGCCTGCGGCGTGGCTGGATTTCTTCCGTGAGATGCGGCGCGTCGTGCGACGAGGCGGGCTTGCCTGCATCATCGAGCACAATCCCTACAACCCGCTGACCCGCATGGCAGTGTCGAGGTGCCCGTTCGACAAGGACGCTGTCCTGCTCAGCGCTGGCAAGGCAGCATCGCTGCTTGGGCAGGCGGGCTTCCGCGACGTCCGCTGCGAGCATTTTCTGCTCCTGCCGTCGGCCAGGCCACTTTCCCGGAAACTGGAGCGCTCGCTGGCCGCCCTGCCGCTCGGAGCGCAATATGCCTGTGTCGCACGCGTCTGAACATCGTTCCGGCGCCGGCCTGAAGCTCCTGGCGCGCTTCGGCTCGGTCGGCGTCGTCGCCACCATCCTCTATGCCGCCCTGGCAGCGGTCTTTGCCGGATCGGAGCGGATCGGCCTCGGGCCTGTCGAAGCCTCGTTGGCGGCCTATGCAGGCGCGGCCCTGTTTTCCTATCTCGCGCACAAGTTCTTCACCTTCATGTCGGACGGATCGCATCGCTCGCAGGCGCCCCGTTTCGCGCTGCTGACGGCGATCGGCCTCGCCGTGGCCTACGCGGCGCCGTGGCTGCTGACGGTGAAGCTCGGCCTGCCGCTCTTCGTTCCCGTTCTCCTCACCTGCCTGGTCATCCCGGCGCTCAACTTCCTCGTGCTCGACCGGTGGGTCTTTGCCGAGCGTCGCCCACAGGACGGCGGGTCGACCTGAGCGCGATCCGCAGAGATGCTTCAAAGCGCATCCAGCCGTAACGACGTCAGCTTGATGGCGCGGTTGTAGATATTGCTGGCGTCGGGGCTTTGTGGGATCCCATCGGGATAGTCGAAGACCAGTTCCAGCCTCGCCCTGCCGGCCAGCGCGGCTTGCGGAATCACGAAGGACACCGTTGCTGGCCCGGCGCCCGCCAGCGTCGCCCGATGTACCTCGGTGCCGTTCGCCGAGATGACGATCCTTTGCGAGGTCTGCGGCGGGCGGATGACGGGGATGATTTCGAGCGTCGCCTGAAGCCCGTCGCGGAGCGGCGGCAGGGCAAGGCGCAGGCGCGAGGTCTCGCCCAGCGAATGGGTGCCGTCGGCCACCGGCCCCGACCAGCCGCAGACCATCATGCCCATCGCCTCACTGGCGCCGTCGGAGCGGAACGAGACAGTCCGGCCCGGCGTGTAGCGCCCGACGGCGTCGCGATTGAGGCAGGTCGTCGTCTTGTCGATGTAATAGGCGCGATAGTCGTCGTCGACTTGAGGATTGAGGGCAAGCGCAAGGATGGCGATTTCGGCCGTGGCGAGAGCGCCTGCCAGGGCGTAGCCGGCGAGTGTGAGCGGGGGAATGGCCGATCTCGTCGGCTCAGACCAGAGCAAGATAGCCTCCAAGCCATGCGAGGGTCATGAAGTAGCAGGTGGTGAGGAAGACGATCAGGGCCACCGCAAATGTCGGCTTCGACGCCGACAGCAGCACGGCCGCCAGCATCGTCAGCGGCGCAAGGCCGACCACATAGCGGACCATGGAGGCCAGGTTCGAGGTCAGCGGCAGGATGAGGGCGATCGCGCAGAACAGCGCCGCGCCATATTGCCTGCGAGCCGCCAGCACGCCCGTCAGCGCCAGTCCGCCGATCGCCGTCAGCGCGCTCCATTGCGGCGCCGAGGGCAGCCAACCGGACGCGGGGTGATAGGAAAGCCCGTCCCACAGGAACAGGAGCGGGCTGCCCCCCACGCGCCCGAACGCGCGCTGGACATGGGCGAAGGCGAACCCATCCCCGAGCGTGACATGCAGGAAGAACATAAAGGCGAACACGCCGGCTGGCGAGATGAGTATGGCAATGATGAGATCCGGCCGGCCAAGCAGCCGGCGCGGGAAAGCGCTCGCCGATCCGCCCTTGGCGCGATGCTCCTCGAACATGCGCATGACGATCGCCAGAACGGCAAAGACGCCGACCGGCCGCGTCGCCGAAAGAAGCGCGCAGGACAGGCCGGCCGCGAGATAGTTCGAGCGTTTGAGCGCCAGGAAAAGGCATGACGTCAAAAGCACGAACAGCGGCTCGGTGAGGAAGGTGGCGAAATAGAAGGAGAACGGGCCGCTCAGCAGGAAGGCGCAATAGAGCACATAGGCACGCATGTTCTTGTCCATAAGCGGCCACGCCGTCAGGCATGAGACGTAGCCGCATGCCAGCGATATCGCCGTGGCTATCAGGATTGTGGGGACAGGAAGAATGGAGCGGACCGCCGCCACCAGCATCGGATAGAGCGGAAAGAATCCCCATCGTCCGATATTGGTGTGGCCCGGGATCGGAAAGCGCTCATAGCCCTGCTCGGAAATGTCCACATACCAGGTGCAATCCCACTTGCAGAAAGCGCGAACGTACGCCGTGAGGCTCGTAGCCGGCGACACCGACGCAAATGCGCCATAGCGGATGGCAAGAC
>NZ_RZSL01000309.1:0-7396 GCF_003997355.1 Mesorhizobium sp. M1E.F.Ca.ET.041.01.1.1
CGAGGACATCATGCTGCGCACGCAGACTCCCGCCGTCTACGACAAGTGGGTGAAGAACGAGATTCCGTTCAGCGACCCGGCGGTGGTCAACGCCATCGATATCTTCGGCAAGATCGCCACCGACGACAAGATGGTCGATGGCGGCGCCAAGGCGGTGGCCGCAACTGACTTCCGCGACAGCCCGAAGGGCCTCTTCTCGGTGCCGCCGAAATGCTACATGCACAAGCAGGCATCGTTCATCCCGACCTTCTTCCCCGAAGGCACCAAGATCGGTCAGGACGCCGATTTCTTCTACTATCCGCCCTATGCTTCCAAGCCCGATCTCGGCACGCCCGTGCTCGGCGCCGGCACGCTGGTCATGATCACCAAGGATAGCAAGGGCGCGCGTGCCTTCATCGACTTCCTCAAGATGCCGCTGGCGCATGAGATCTGGATGGCGCAGGGCGGCTTCGTGACGCCCTACAAGGCGGTCAACAAGGAAGCCTATGCCAGCGAGGCGCTGAAGAAGCAGGGCGATATCCTGGCCAACGCCTCGACCTTCCGCTTTGACGGCTCGGACCTGATGCCCGGCAAGATCGGCGCCGGTTCCTTCTGGACCGGCATGATCGACCTGGTCGGCGGCAAGTCCGCCCAGGACGTCGCAACCGACATCCAGAAGAGCTGGGATGCCATCAAGTAAGCCGCCGTTTGCGGCTCAAGTCAGACCTTCCTGATCCTCCTACTGGATCCGGGCCACGGCCCGGATCCGACCGGCGGTAACGCCGGAAGCCTTCGCGTCTCGATTGTTCCGAAAACTCACAAGTCGGTGCATCCGATCGCCAGCACTGCCTGGCCGGTCATGCGCAGGGAGAGGGACCCATGGCGGCTCAGATTTTCTCGGCCATATTCGTCATCATCATCGGCGTCGGCGGCTGTGTCGCCTATTTCTGGGGCGCCAACAAACTGCTCGACGTCATCTTCCCGTCGCGCGGGGTCTCCGGCACCGCCGCCGTCGACAATCTGCGCCGGCAAGGGCTGGTGCGGCCGTGGCTGTTCGTCGGCCCGGCCATGATCATCCTCACCATCTATCTGATCTATCCGGTGATCGAGACGCTCAGGCTCTCCTTCCTCGACAGGGGCGGCGCGAGCTTCGTCGGGCTTGCCAATTATGAGTGGGCCTTTGGCGATCACGATTTCCGCAATTCGATCCTGAACAATGTGCTCTGGCTGGCGGTGGTGCCCGCTGCCTGCACCTTCCTCGGGCTGATCATCGCCGTGCTCACCGACAAGATCTGGTGGGGGACGATCGCCAAGAGCCTGATCTTCCTGCCGCTGGCGATCTCCTTCGTCGGCGCCAGCGTGATCTGGAAGTTCATCTACGAATATCGCGGGGAGGGCCAGGTCCAGATCGGCCTGCTCAACGCCATCATCCAGTTTTTCGGCGGCCAGCCGCAGGTGTGGATATCGCTGCCCTTCTGGAACAATTTCTTCCTCATGATCATCCTCATCTGGATCCAGACCGGCTTTGCCATGGTGATCCTGTCTTCGGCGCTGCGCGGCATTCCGGAGGAAACGCTCGAAGCCGCGGTCATCGACGGCGCCAACCCGTTCCAGATCTTCTGGAAGATCATGGTACCGCAGATCTGGGGCACGATCGCCGTGGTCTGGACCACCATCACCATCCTGGTGCTGAAGGTGTTCGACATCGTGCTGACGATGACCAACGGCCAATGGAACAGCCAGGTGCTCGCCAACCTGATGTTCGACTGGATGTTCCGCGGCGGCGGCGACTTCGGCCGCGGCGCAACCATCGCCATCATCATCATGATTGCCGTCATTCCGATCATGGTCTGGAACATCCGCCAGGCCAACAAAGAGACGGGAGGGCACTGAGATGACCGCCAAGACCGGAAAGTCCTTTGCCAGCCGCTTCGGCGTCCACATCGCCGTGTTCGTCTTTGTCGTGATCTGGACCATCCCCACGCTCGGCATTCTGGTCTCGTCGCTGCGCGATAAGGACCAGATCATCGCTTCGGGCTGGTGGAACTCCTTCGCCAGTTCCAGCCAGACCGAAGCCGGACGACTGCCGGCCGCTTCGGCGCAGACGCAGAAGGACGGCAAATACGTCATCGAGGGCAACATCTTCGGCGACGGCGCCAAGCGCGAGATCAGCGCCTTCGGCGTCAAGTCGGCGGCGCCGACGCAGTATCCGGCGGGCACCGCGGCCGATCTCGGCGACGGCGTCAGCCTGCAGGTCAATGCCGACGGCACCTTCGTTCTGTCCTCGCCGAAGGTATTCGAAGGCGAACGCGGCCAGCGCGTCTATTTCGCCTCGTCGGCGCCACCGAAATTCACCACCGACAATTACCGGACGGTGCTGTTCTCGGAAGGCATAGGCCGCTCCTTCATGAACTCGCTGACCGTCACCATTCCCTCGACCGTCATCCCGATCCTGATTGCCGCCTTCGCGGCCTATGCGCTGGCCTGGATGCGCTTTCCCGGCCGCGCGCTCCTGATCGCCGTCATCATCGGCCTGCTGGTCGTGCCGCTGCAGATGTCGCTGATCCCGCTGTTGAAACTCTATAATGGCGTCGGCAGCTTCTTCGGCGTGCCGTCGAAGACCTATCTCGGCATCTGGCTGGCGCATACCGGCTTCGGCCTGCCCTTCGCCATCTACCTGTTGCGCAGCTATATCGCCGGTCTGCCGCGCGAGATCATGGAATCGGCGCGCATCGACGGCGCCAGCGACTTCGAGATCTTCGTCAAGATCGTGCTGCCGCTCTCCTTCCCGGTGCTTGCATCCTTCGCCATCTTCCAATTCCTGTGGGTATGGAACGATCTGCTGGTGGCGATGGTTTTCCTCGGCACAGAGGCCGATCAGATCGTGCTGACGGCCAAGCTCAATGCGCTGCTCGGCTCGCGCGGCGGTGACTGGGAGATCCTGACGACATCGGCCTTCGTGACCATCATCGTGCCGCTGATCGTGTTCTTCTCCCTGCAGCGCTATTTCGTCCGCGGGCTGCTTGCCGGCTCGGTGAAAGGAGGTTGATAAAATGCAATCGGCTTTGAAGGCGACGTCGAGACCAGACCCCGCCCTCGACCGCGACTGGTGGCGGGGCGCGGTGATCTACCAGATCTATCCGCGTTCCTATCAGGACTCGAATGGCGACGGCATCGGCGATCTGAAAGGCATCGTGCGGCGCCTGCCCTACATCGCCTCGCTGGGCGTCGACGCCATCTGGATCTCGCCCTTCTTCAAATCGCCGATGAAGGATTTCGGCTACGACGTGTCGGATTATTGCGATGTCGATCCGATGTTCGGCACGCTGGCCGATTTCGATGCGCTGGTCGCAGAAGCCCATCGCCTAGGCCTCAAGGTGATGATCGACGAGGTGCTGTCGCACACCGCCGACATCCACCCCTGGTTCAAGGAAGGCCGCTCCAGCAGGACCAATCCGAAGGCGGATTGGTATGTCTGGGCGGACGCCAGGCCAGACGGCACGCCGCCCAACAACTGGCTGTCGATCTTCGGCGGCTCGGCCTGGCAGTGGGACACAAGCCGTCAGCAATACTACATGCACAATTTCCTGGCCGAGCAGCCCGACCTCAACTTCCATAACCGGCAAGTCCAGGACGCGCTGCTCGACGTCACCCGCTTCTGGCTGGAGCGCGGCGTCGACGGCTTTCGGCTCGACACCATCAATTTCTACTTCCACAGCCAGGGGCTGGAGGACAATCCGCCGCTGCCGCCGGAAGAGCGAAACGACCAGACGGCGCCGGCGGTCAATCCCTACAACTATCAGGACCATATCTACGACAAGAGCCGTCCGGAAAATCTCGGCTTCCTCGAGCGCTTCCGCGCGCTGCTGGACGAATATCCGGCGCAGGCCGCCGTCGGCGAGGTCGGCGATTCGCAGCGCGGACTGGAAGTGGTGGCCGCCTACACCGCCGGCGCCAAGCGCGTGCATATGTGCTATTCCTTCGACTTCCTGGCGCCGGAGAAGATCAGCGCCGCCAAGGTGCGCGCGGTGCTGGAAGCTTTCGGCCGGGTCGCCAGGGACGGCTGGTCGTGCTGGGCCTTCTCCAACCACGACGTGATGCGCCCGGCCTCGCGCTGGGCCGCCGACGAGGCCGATCCGGTCGCCTATCTCAAGGTGATCTCGGCGCTCTTGATGTCGCTGCGCGGCTCGGTCTGCATCTACCAGGGCGAGGAGCTCGGCCTCGCCGAGGCGGAGCTCAAGTTCGAGGACCTGCAGGACCCCTATGGCATCCGTTTCTGGCCCGAATTCAAGGGCCGCGACGGCTGCCGCACGCCGATGGTGTGGGAAGCGGCGGCCAAGAATGGCGGCTTCTCGACCGCCAGGCCCTGGCTGCCGGTGCCGGGCAACCATCTCTCGCAAGCGGTGAACGTGCAGCAGGGCGACCCGAACTCGCTGCTCGAGCACTACCGCCGCTTCCTCGCCTTCCGGCGCCAGCATCCGGCGCTGGCCAAGGGCGATATCGATTTCATCGGAAGCGATGGCGACACCGTCGCCTTCACGCGCCGCGAAGGCAATGAGCGCATCGCCTGCGTCTTCAATCTCGGCAGCAAGCCTGCCGAGGTCGATCTCGGTAAAGGCTCGCCGCAGCCCTTGCAGGGGCATGGCTTTTCGGGACAAGCTGGCACCAGGTCCATCCGCCTCGGCGGCTATGGCGCCTGGTTCGGGCGTATCGACTGAGTTTGCAACGGACATTCACTGGAGGAGGAAACCATGGCCGATGTCACGCTGAACCAGGTGAAGAAATCATACGGCAACCTCAACATTCTCCACGGCATCGACCTCGACATCAAATCGGGCGAGTTCATCGTTTTTGTCGGGCCGTCCGGCTGCGGCAAGTCGACCTTGCTGAGGTCGATCGCCGGCCTCGAGGAGATCACGTCTGGCCTGCTCAAGATCGACGGCGAGGTGGTGAACGACGTGCCGCCGTCGAAGCGCGGCATCGCCATGGTGTTCCAGTCCTACGCGCTCTATCCGCATATGACGGTGTACGACAACATGGCCTTCTCGATGAAGATCGGCAAGGAAAGCAAGGCCGAGATCGACAAGCGCGTGCGCCAGGCCGCCGAAATCCTGCAGCTCACAAAATATCTCGACCGCCTGCCCAAGGCGATGTCGGGCGGACAGCGCCAGCGGGTCGCCATCGGCCGCGCCATCGTGCGCAACCCGAAGGTGTTCCTGTTCGACGAGCCGCTGTCGAACCTCGATGCCGCGCTTCGCGTCGCCACCCGCATCGAGATCGCCAAGCTGAAGGAGCAGATGCCGAACACGACGATGATCTATGTCACGCACGACCAGGTCGAGGCGATGACGCTGGCGGACCGCATCGTGGTGTTGAAGGAAGGCGTTGTTGAGCAGGTCGGCACGCCGATGGAGCTCTACAAGCGGCCGGGCAATCTGTTCGTCGCCCAGTTCATCGGCTCGCCCGCCATGAACATATTGCCAGCGAAGATCGAGAAGGCCGGCAATCCGACCGTGGTCAGCCACGTCGGCGACCGCAAGGCGACGGTGCCGATCGCGACGCCCGCTTCGGCGAACGGCGCGGCGGTGAGCTTCGGCGTGCGGCCGGAGGATCTCGCGATCGCCATCGGCACGGACTATCTGTTCGAAGGCAAGGTGGACTATATCGAGCAGCTCGGCGAGGTACAGCTCGTCTATGTCGACATCGGCCGCGCCGACCTGCCGCTCGTGGCCAAGCTGCCGGGCAATGTCGAGGTCAAGCGCGGCGAGACCTTGCGGCTCAATGCCAGCGCCGGCGACCTGCATATCTTCGACGCGGACGGCCACTCCTTCACGCTTCATCGCGAAGAGGCGAAGGCGGCCTGAGGCCGGCATCCTTCCGCTCCGGCAAACAAAAGGGCGGCGAGCCTGACTCGCCGCCCTTTTTTCAACTGCCCGCGGCTGTTAGAGCGTCTCACCGTTTCACGGAAACGGTGAGACGCTCTATCTCTTTGTTTTCACGCAATTCCGGACGGAAAACCGTTACACACTTTTCCTGGAATTGCTCTAGCGGCCGAAGAGGTTGCGGTCGCTGCCCTGCGGGGCCGACTTGTGCTCGTCATTCGACGAGTTCAGCTGCTTGCGGACCGGCGAGTCGGAGCCGATCGACGAGGTGCGCGAGGTGTCGACTGCGGCCGCCGGCTGATTTGCACCGTTGGAGCCGTAGTTGTCGCTGGCCGCGAAAGCGGCGCTGGAGAGGGCCAGAACGGCCGCGCTGGCAAGAATGATCTTCTTCATTTTCGATACTCCTGAATTCCAAATCTCATGCATGTCGTTTTCCCAAAACCGCTGTGCACTTTTGGGCGGCATGCATTGCGAGGCGGCGGGCGAAACCCGCCGCCGATCCGCTCTCGACCAGACCCCCTCAGATCCGGATCATGGCCGTGCTTCGGCTGTTAGTTGTTGCCGAAGAGGTTGCGGTCAGCGCCTTGGGTGACAGGCTGCTGAGCAGCCGGCTCCGACTTCTTGACCGAAGCCGTGTAGGACGTGTCGACCGCGGCAGCCGGCTGATTGGCGCCATTGGAACCGTAGTTGTCGCTCGCGGCGAAGGCGCTGCCGGAAATGGCCAGAACGGCGGCGGCAGTGAGAACAATCTTTTTCATTTTTGGTACTCCAGTATCTTTCTTCCGTCCGTCTAGCGGCGTGTCTTGGGAATGAAATCGCGTCGTTCGGACAGGCCCGATGTGGGAAAGCCGGCTGCCGGATTCCAATCACGAAGTTGTTCCGGCTGGACCATGAATCCGCACCTTGAAATTGCAAAAAGCGTTCCTACAATCAGATTTTTCTTAAACCAATTCAGATGTTTAAGTTACTTCTTCATTTGGCTCACCAAGTGTGTCCGACCACCAATGTTCACCCCGTCCTGCACGCACCGTCAACAGAAACGAACCGTTCGGTTCGATTTTAGAGTCTCCTAATAGTCACTTTTCGATACCATTAACCATTTCGCGGCCGGCTCGGATCCGATTCGAAAGCATTGCCGACATCGGCAAGGTGAGAGAAATCGGCGTTCCAGGATGGCCGGATAAAGCAAGCGGAGTCCCATGCGACCTGGCGCGGCAAACTCCGACCGGTCGGCTGAGACAGCGAGCGTTCACACCCCGTAGCGCTCGGTGCGGATGATTCCTGCCGGAACGCCGGCATCGATCAGGGCCTCGGCGGCAGCCGACACGAACGCGTTCGAGCCGCAGACATAGGCGAGCCTCGGCGCCTTTGGCAGCCGCTCCATGGCTTGCGCCATCATCTTTGCGTCGACGCGCCGGGAATAGTCCGCCGGGCGGCGGGCCTGCTCGCGAGTCAGCGTCAGCACAAGATCGAAGCCGTCGCGGCGGTCGTCGAGGCGGATCAATTCGTCGCGGAAGACCACCTCGTCCCAGACC
>NZ_RZSL01000030.1:0-23320 GCF_003997355.1 Mesorhizobium sp. M1E.F.Ca.ET.041.01.1.1
CGGATGCGATCACCGGCATCGACGCCGAGGGGCTGAAGCTGCCGGTCGTATGCGAAGGAACGGTCGGCATCCATGCGCGGGCGCTGGGCGGCGCCAGCCTGCCACTTTCCGAACGTTTCCTGATCGGGCCGACCTCGATCTCCAGGAGCGCCTGACCATGCTGATCGGCATCCCGCCGCTGCTTAGCCCGCAGCTTCTGGCGACGCTCAGGGCTATGGGCCATGGCGACGAGATCGCTATCGTCGACGGCAACTATCCCGCCGAGGAACAGGCGCGCAGGCTGATACGCGCCGACGGCCATCACATCATTCCGGTGATCGATGCGATCCTCAGCCTGCTGCCGGTGGACGAAACAGTGCCGGAGGCGCTGTTCCGCGCCTCGGTCAGGGGCGATCCGGCGCTCGCCGATCCGGTGCATCACGAGATGGAAGCGGTCTGCGCGAAACGCTCGCCGGGCCGCAAGGTGATTGCGCTGGCCGGCGCCGACTTCTATGCACGCGTCAAGGCCGCGCACGCCATCGTCGCGACCAGCGAACCCAGGCTCTACGCCAACATCATCATCCGCAAGGGCGTGATCCATCCGCCGGAGACAAAAACGCAATGATCCTCTGCTGTGGCGAAGCCCTGATCGACATGCTGCCGCGCACCACGACGGAAGGCGAAGCGGCCTTCGCGCCTTATGTCGGCGGCGCCGTGTTCAACACGGCGATCGCGCTCGGACGCCTGGGCGCCCCGGCAGGCTTCTTTTCCGGCCTCTCTTCCGACCTGTTCGGCGGCCAGTTCCGCGAGGCGCTCGGAGCAAGCAAGGTGAGTTCCACCTACGCGCACACCTCGGCGAGACCGACAACGCTTGCCTTCGTGCGGCTCACCAACGGCCAGGCGACCTACACATTCTACGACGAGAACACCGCCGGGCGCATGCTTACCGTCGAGGACCTGCCGAAGCTGGGCGCCGAGATCGAGGCGATGCTGTTCGGCGCCATCAGCCTGATCTCGGAGCCCGCGGGATCGGCCTATGAGGAGTTCATGCGGCGCGAGCACCGGAGTCGGGTGATGATGCTCGACCCCAACATCCGGCCGAATTTCATCCCGGACAAGGCCAAGCATCTCAGACGCATCCGCGAGATGATGGCGATGGCCGACATCGTCAAACTATCAGACGAGGACCTCAACTGGTTCGACGAGGCGGGCTCGCATGAGGACGTCGTGCGCAACTGGCTGGATCGCGGCCCCAGCCTGATCGTCGTTACCCATGGCAGTGAAGGCGCGGTCGGCTACAGCAAGGAGCACAAGGTCACGGTCGTGCCGCAGAAGGTGAAGGTGGTCGACACGGTTGGCGCAGGCGACACCTTCAATGCCGGCATCCTCGCCTCACTGCATGAGCAGGGCCTGCTCACCAAGGCGGCGATCGGCAGCCTGCCCGAGGACGCGATCCGCAAAGCGTTGGAACTCGGCTCGAAGGCAGCCGCAGTGACCGTGTCGCGGGCCGGCGCCAACCCGCCCTGGCGGCACGAAATCGCCTGATTGCCTGTCCCAGACCCAGCCGGAGACCCCTGCCCGGCGATCACTTTATGTTTCCAAAGGCCGGAACAGCGAGATAAATGGCGCTGAAAATGCCGCTTGAAGCCCGGATTTTCCGGCTTCCTCGGGCAATGCGCCGACAAAAGACGGTAACAGGCTGCGACACTTGCGCAATTCGCCTCGGCCGTGGCCGGCTTTTTCAGCCGCGCCAAGTCTGGTACCAGCGGGCCGATTTATTGATTGGAGCGATGCGCGTCCATCCCGACGCGTAGAGTAGGATCCAACAGGTTTGAAGCCATCGAGGCCGACATGCAGTTCATCGATCTTGGCGCGCAGCGCGAACGAATCCGCGACCGGCTGAAGGCCGCGATCGACCGTGTCGTCGAGGATGGCCGCTATATCCTCGGGCCTCAGGTCGCCGAATTCGAGAACAAGCTCGCGGCTTATGTCGGCGTCAAGCATGTCGTGGCCTGCGCCAACGGTACCGATGCGCTGCTGCTGCCGCTGTTTGCCGCCGGCATCGGTCCAGGTGATGCGGTGTTCGTGCCGAGCTTCACCTTCGCCGCGACGGCCGAAGTGGTGGCGCTCGCCAAGGCCGAACCCGTCTTTGTCGACGTCAACCCAGATACCTACAACATCGACATCGCCAGCCTCGAGGCTGCGATCGACATGATCAAGAAGGAAGGCCGGCTGAAGCCGAAGGCGATCATCCCGGTCGATCTGTTCGGCCTTGCCGCCGACTATGAAGCGATCATGGCGATAGCCAAGCGCGAGAACCTGCTGGTGATCGAGGACGCCGCCCAGTCGATGGGCGGCTCGGCCGACGGCACCATGTGCGGCGCCTTCGGCCATGTCGGCTCGACCAGCTTTTATCCGGCCAAGCCCCTCGGCTGCTATGGCGACGGCGGCGCGATGTTCACAAATGATGCCGCGCTGGCCGACAAGCTCAGATCCTTCGCCTTTCACGGCAAAGGTGAGACGCAGTACGACAACGTTCGCGTCGGCATCAATTCGCGCCTCGACACGCTGCAGGCGGCGATCCTGATCGAGAAGCTCGCCATCCTCGAGGAAGAGATGGTGGCAAGGCAGGCGGTCGCAGACCGCTACGCCAAAGGTCTCGGCGACATCGTGAAAGCATCGCGCAATCTGGGCCACGGCCGCTCGGCCTGGGCTCAATACGCCATCGAGACGCCGAAGCGCGACGGGCTGAAGGTCCATCTCGGCGAAAAGGGCATCCCGTCGGTCATCTACTATGTGAAGCCGTTGCACGAGCAGGTCGCCTATCGCGACTATCCGCGCACACCGACCGGCCTCGTCGTCTCGGAAAAGCTGCCGAAACAGATCCTCTGCCTGCCGATGCACGCCTATCTCAGCGAAGCCGACCTGGACCGCATCATCGAGACGATCCGCAACTATATCGGCTCGAACTCGGCGCACGTCGCGGCGGCCTAAGGAGCCTCATGGGCGAGATCACGATCTCGGCGGTATCCCTCCAGCAGTAGGCCGATCGCGGTCCCAGCGCGATGATGCCCCAGACTGTCCCGGTTGTTGTGACGTATTCCGACAGGGCCGGTTCTCGGGGTAGGCGCATTGACGTTCGTCAGCGTGGCCGCGAGGAGGTATTCATTCCAGGCAAAAACCCAGGTCAGGATCAACGTGACCGCGAGGCCGGGGCGACAGGGCGGCAAGACCGGTAATCACGTTCTATGGACTGGCGCCGTCGACAAAGGCGGCTTCATCGAGCTCTTTGGGGATGCCGTCTTGGTCGGGCGCAGGTCGCTGCGTTCACACCTGCAAAAGCTATCAAGGACGCGCTCAATGGCTGATCCTTTGCCGAGGTGTAATACTGACAGAAAGGGCTCGGCGGTCTACCTTGTGGGAATCAGGTGCAGTGCAGACTTCCCGCCCTTCACGGCCGCCGCCGACAACTTGCGGTCAAAGCTCGTAAAGTTGGCCGCCGCACGCTTGGCGAGCGCAAGAAGATAGGTATCGGTGACCTGTGCTGAGGTCTGGATTTTCGCCGCATCGATATCGTCGGAGCCAACCAGACTCACATCGTCGGGCCAGAAACTGTGCCCATGCAGGGCTCGCAACTTGGTAACGATTTGCGCAAGCGGAGGACGCCGTTTTCGGTGATTGGATCAGGTAGCCCATGCCGCGTTACCGGTCACTTCGAACCAGCCATGCGCGTCGTCATGGGCAACATGGCCAGGATCGATCAGCGCGATCAGCAAATTGACATCGAGCAGCAAGGTCATGGCAGCTCCTCACGCAAGGCATTGACCGTCTCAAGCGTGACAGGAGGTGCATCCGGCCGAGGCGACAGCAGAGGAATCCCGTTGCGCTCGCCGCCGGCTTGCGGGCGGCGCAGCGAGCGCCGGGCGAGATCGGTGATGATCTCGCCGACGCTGCGATCCTGCTGCCGGGCCATCGCCTTGGCCGCGATCAGGACGTCGTCATCGATCGCCAGTGTGGTTCTCATATCGCCCTCCTCAGTACGCATCAATGACCGCATCATACAGAGCAGGCGACGACGGAGACCCAAGCGGTACGACTTCGCAGTCGCTATCATGATCAGCTTGGCGTGGCGACTTTGCCGCTGGCAATGAAATGCGGATTGGCGAAATCGGTGTCGCTCGCCTGGTTGCGCTTGCCATAGACGAGCGGCTGGCCGTCCAGTGTGCGCGTCATGCCGCCGGCGGCGCGCAGCACCGCATCGCCCGCCGCCGTGTCCCATTCCATGGTGCGGCCGAAGCGCGGGTAGACATCGGCTTCGGCGGCGGCGACGAGGCAGAATTTCAGCGACGAACCAACCGAGACGATCTCGGCGGCGCCAAGATCGCGGATGAAGGCATCCGTCTCCGGCGTGTTGTGCGAGCGGCTGGCGACGACGGCGAGCGGGGCACGCCCTTCGCGCACGGAAATCGGCTGGCGGCCGACGATGTGGAAATCACCGTCGATCTCCAGCGTCTCCGCCTTGCCAGGCCGGCCCGAGAAAAACCGTCCCGTGCAGGGCGCGAAGACGACGCCGACTTCCGGCACGCCATGGCGCACCAGCGCGATGTTGACGGTGAAATCGGTGCGGCGATTGACGAATTCCTTGGTGCCGTCGAGCGGATCGACCAGGAAGAAGGCGCCATCGAGGTCGGGCGTGGCGACGCCAGCCGCAACCTCCTCCTCGGCCACGCAAGGGATCTCCGGGTAAGCGGCGCGCAGGCCGGCCAGGATGATCTTCTCGCTTTCGCGATCGGCTTCCGTCACTGGCGAGTTGTCCACCTTGCTGTCAACCGCGCAGCCTTCGTGGAAAACGCGCATCACTTCGCGCCCGGCGTCCAGCGCCAGGCGCTCGAACACGCCGAGCATAGCCTCGTCGTCAGATACCGCCGCCATTGTCATACTGCTCTTGGGCAATGTCGCGCTCAGTCAGCCAGTGTTCCAGGGCTTCAGCCATCTCCTCAGGCGTCCTGCCCAGAGTCTCGAGATGGATTTCGGGGTTGTCGGGCGCCTCGTAAGGAGAATCGACGCCGGTGAAATTCTTGATCTCGCCGCTCAGCGCTCGCGCGTAAAGACCCTTCGGATCGCGCCGGGCGCATTCCTCGAACGGCGTGTCGACGAACACCTCGACGAACTCGCCCTCGGCCATCAATTCGCGCGCCATGCGCCGCTCCGCGCTGAAGGGCGAGATGAAGGAGACGATGACGATCAGCCCGGCATCGGCCATCAGCTTGGCCACCTCGGCGACACGGCGGATGTTCTCCACGCGATCCGCGTCGGTGAAGCCGAGGTCGCGGTTGAGGCCGTGGCGGACATTGTCGCCGTCGAGGATATAAGTGTGGCGGCCGGATGCGAACAGCTTCTTCTCGAACAGGTTGGCGATGGTCGACTTGCCCGAGCCGGACAGGCCGGTGAACCAGAACACCGCCGGGCGCTGGTTCTTCAGGTCGCTGCGGCCGCGCTTGCCGACATCGAGCGACTGCCAGTGGATGTTTTCGGCGCGACGCAGCGAATGCAGGATCATGCCGGCGCCGACGGTGGCGTTTGTGATGCGGTCGATCAGGATGAAAGCGCCGGTCGTGCGGTTCTCGGCGAAGGGATCGAAGGCGATCGGCGCGCGCGTCGAGATGTTGCAGACACCGACCCCGTTGATCTCGAGCGATTTCGCAGCCTCATGCGCAAAATCGTTGACGTTGACCCGGTACTTCAGATCGGTGACGGTCGCGCTCACCTGGTCGGTTTCAGTACGCAAAATATAGGAGCGTCCAGGCAGCAGCGCCTGTTCGTCGAACCAGACGATGTTGGCGGTGAACTGGTCGGCAACCTGCGGTCTAGCTGCCGGCGACACCAGCATGTTGCCGCGCGACACCTCGACCTCGTCCTCGAGGACGAGCGTGATGGCCTGGCCGGCAACCGCCCGCTCGAGATCGCCGCCATGCGCGACGATGCGCTTGACGCGAGAGGCCCTGCCCGACTTGGCGACGACCACCTCATCACCTTGCGAAACCGTGCCAGAAGCGATGGTGCCGGCAAAGCCGCGGAAATCGAGGTTGGGACGGTTCACATACTGGACCGGGAACCGGAACGGCAGCTCGACGACGGCCTCGTCGACCGACACGGTTTCCAGATGCTCGATCAGCGACGGCCCGCAGTACCAGGGCGTGCGCTCCGAGCCACTGGTGACGTTGTCGCCAAAACGCGCCGACATCGGGATCGGCACGATGCTGGTGAAGCCCAGGTTCTGCGCAAACTCGCTATAGTCCTCGACGATCTGGTCGAACACGGCCTTGTCGAAGCCGACGAGGTCGATCTTGTTGACGGCAAGCACGATGTGCCGGATGCCGAGCAGCGAGGCGATGATGGAATGGCGCCTGGTCTGGCGCAGCACGCCCTGGCGGGCATCGATGAGCACGATGGCGAGATCGGCGGTCGAGGCGCCGGTCGCCATGTTGCGCGTGTACTGCTCGTGGCCGGGCGTGTCGGCGACGATGAACTTGCGCTTCGGCGTGGCGAAGAAGCGATAGGCGACATCGATGGTGATGCCCTGCTCGCGTTCCGCCTCCAGCCCATCGACGAGCAGCGCGAAGTCGACGTCGTCGCCGGTGGTGCCGTGCTTGCGCGAATCGCGCTCGAGGGCCGCGAGCTGGTCCTCGAATATCTGCTTGGTGTCGGAGAGCAGCCGGCCGATCAACGTCGACTTGCCGTCGTCGACCGAGCCGCAGGTGAGGAAGCGCAACAATGACTTCTTTTCCTGCGCGGCCATGTAGTCGCGGATCGAGTCGGTTGGGGCGAGGCTCTTGGCCATGATGTGGCGCATGCTCAGAAATACCCCTCGCGCTTCTTCTTTTCCATGGAGCCGGCCTCGTCGCGATCGATGAGGCGGCCCTGGCGCTCGGACGTGCGGGCGGTCAGCATCTCGCCGACGATGGCTTCCAGCGTATCCGCATCCGATTCGATGGCCCCTGTCAGCGGATAGCAACCCAGCGTGCGGAAGCGCACGAGACGGTTCTCGGCCGTCTCGCCGGGACGCAACTGCATGCGATCGTCGTCCTTCAGGATGAGCATGCCGTCGCGTTCGACGACCGGCCGCTCCTTGGCAAAGTAAAGCGGCACGATCGGGATGTTTTCCTGCAAAATGTACTGCCAGATGTCGAGCTCGGTCCAGTTCGACAGCGGAAAGACGCGGATCGACTCGCCCGGCGCGATGCGGGTGTTGAAGATCTTCCACATTTCCGGCCGCTGGTTTTTCGGATCCCAGGCGTGCTGGGCGTTACGGAAGGAGAAGATGCGCTCCTTGGCGCGCGACTTCTCCTCGTCTCGGCGGGCGCCGCCGAAGGCCGCGTCGAAACCGTATTTGTCGAGCGCCTGGCGCAGCGCCACCGTCTTCATCACATGGGTGTGGGTGTTGGAGCCGTGGTCGAAGGGATTGATGTTGTCGCGCACGCCGTCTTGATTGACGTGGACGAGCAGGTCGAAGCCGAGCTTCTGCGCCATCTGATCGCGAAAGGCGATCATCTCGCGGAACTTCCAGGTCGTATCGACATGCAGGAACGGGAAAGGCGGTTTGGCGGGATAGAATGCCTTCATCGCCAGATGCATCAGCACCGAGGAATCCTTGCCGACCGAATAGAGCATCACCGGCTTCGAGAAAGAGGCCGCGACCTCACGGAAGATGTGGATGGATTCAGCTTCGAGCCGCTGCAGATGGGTGAGCGCGATGTTCATGGACCTTTCGAGCGTTCTTTCGTGCGGGCCAGAACCTTGCAGCAGGCGATTGGCGCGGTTTCCCTCAAACAGCCCGTCAAGCCCTGGACACTTCTCGCGGGCGTTCTAGCAGATCGGCGTCGCGCATAACAATGCAAGACGCGCGCGGAGCGGCATGGTTCGCGAATGAATTTTCCAAGCGATCCCTATAAAGCGGAAAATCCTGCCAAACAGACCTATCAGTTAAAGGGCGATGAAAAAGCTATTGCCTTGATCAGGCAGGCCGGACCTCCAAGGTCTTTCACCCGTACCGGCGATTTTTAACTGGACATGCTTCGGTCGCCCTATCAGAGAGCGGAGCCAGCCGCTATACCGACGCGGGAAACGGGGCGAGACGCGACAGAACCGGGTTGAGGGCAGATGTTCGCCCGCCACCACCGGTTCGCGTACAACCGGAAGATTGCGAAGGCATTGAACCCGTTTACATCGCTCCGGCGCCACCTCACGCCGACACAGATCAATATCTACTTCTCGATCGTCTGCTTCTTCTCGCCGCCCGTCCTGGGATCGCTGGTGAGCTTCGTCTTCAATGGCGGCGCGCTCTGGTCCCTATTCCTGCTCGCTCTCAGGCGTCGGCAGTTCAACATTGACCGGCCGATGCTTGCCATGACGGTCGCAATCTATGCCTATTGCGCGGCCATCGTGCTGGCTTCAATCGTCAACGGCTTGCTGGCGGCGGATCTGCGGCTATTCCTGCCGCTGATCACCTTCCTCTTTTTTCCGATCTCCTATTCGACCTGGAGCATCACGGATAAGACCGTGCTTGTCCGTATCGTGGTGCTGGCGAGCGCCGCGGCATGTTTCGGTGCGCTGCTGCTCGCCATCATCCAGTATTACTGGATCGGCACCAGGGCCGAAGGCGGCGCCGGAAATGCGATCGTGTTCGCGACAGTGACCTGCCTTGCCGTGATGATATGCCTTGCGGGCACTCTTTCGGGGATCGAAAAGGGCTGGAAGCTCTTGGCCGTCGCCGCGCTCGCCGGAACGGCTGCCATCCTCTACTCGGGCTCGCGTATCGTCTGGCTGGCCATGCCGCTCGCCGCTATCGTCATTCTTTTGATCAATCGCCGCAGGGTCACCAGCGCCAATCTGACGCGTCTGGCGCTGATCGCGGGCGCGGCCTGCCTGGTGGTCGCGGCCATCGGCTTCCCCGTTATCATGGATCGCGCTGACTTCCTTTTCAGCGACCTGAATGCGCTGAATACCAGGAACGACCATACGACGGCGCTCGGACTGCGGGTGGGTATGTGGGAGATCGGCGCGAAGGCGTTTCACGATGCTCCGATTTTCGGGCATGGCATTAGCGGCAGCCGGGTGCTGATGAAACAGGGTTTTCATGATCAATTCGGCATGGACGCAGGTTACAATCATTATCACAACGGCTTTCTGACCGCAGTGGTGCAGGCCGGTTTGTTGGGGGCTCTCGCGCTGGCCGCTATCTTCGTCGTTGCCGCCTGGAATGCGGCAGGGACGCTGCGCCGCAGCGCCGACCCGACGCAACGATTCGGCGCAACGATGATCATCGTCACGGTCATCACCTATCTCCTTGGCGGACTGACCGGCATTCTGGTCGGCCACGACATCCTTGACGCGACGCTGATGGTGTTCCTGGTTTCGGGGACCTACCTGGCTTGTGGACGAACGGTACCGCCGACCGGCAAGAGCGCGACTGCCGCCCGATCGGCCGCCGGCCAGCGATCATGAAGGTTCTGGTCACCGGCGCGACTGGCTTCATCGGGCAGCGGGTCGTCGGCTGGCTGCAAGAGGCCGGATTTGATGTACGGGTCGCTTCGCGCCGGCCGGAAAGGCTGCCGGCCGCAGACGATGCCGTTCTGCTGCCCGGCGCCGATGCGCCGGACGACGCCTTCCTGGCACTGATGCGCGATGTGACCCACGTCGTCCACTGCGCGGCGCTCAACAACGACCGCGACGCCGGCGAAGCCGGCTACCGGGCCGCCAATGCGACGCTGCCCGGGCGGCTGGCCAAGGCGGCAGCCGCATGTGCGAGCGGGCGCTTCATCTACCTTTCCTCGATCCGCGCCGTGGCCGGTCCCGCCTTCAGCGGTACGATCAATGAGGCGACGCCCCCTGCCCCGCAATGCGCCTATGGCCGTTCCAAACGGGAAGGCGAGATCATGATGCTCAACGCTTACGCATCGGTAGGACGCACGGACGCCACGGCGCTGCGCCTGTCGCCTGTCTATGGCGAGGGCATGAAGGGGAATATGGCGGCGCTGATGCGGCTTGCCGACACCGCCCTGCCGCTGCCGGCCGGCGCTCTGGCAGGTTTGCGTTCGCTGATCTCGTCCGAGACGGCCGCGGACGCAGTGCTGCACCTTCTGAGCCATCCGGGACCGCTTCGCTCGGCCTATGTCGCGGGCAACGCTTCCCCTGTTGCGATGTCCGAAATCATCTCCGCGTTCCGGCAGGGCTTCAACCGTCCGCCGCGCCTTCTTCCCGTGCCGGCCCTGCCGCTCAGGCTGGCGGCGATGCTGCTTGGCAAGCAGGCTTCTTGGCGAGCCCTGACCGCGACGCAGATCTGCGATCCGTCGCTGCTGGCATCGGAAGGCTGGACGCCGGAAACCGATACCGTCGACCGGCTTCGCGACCTGGCGCGTCGGACCTCTCAAGCACGGTAGAACGTGCCCACCAATATGCGCAGATCTAGGCCGATCGAAGCCGCCTTCAGATAGGCGGCGTCGGTCTCGGCGCAGAGTTTTGGGTCGGACATGTCGATGCCCTTGATCTGCGCCAGCCCGGTAATGCCCGGAAGCGCCGCCAACACGCCCAACCGCTGCCGGTATCCGATCAGCTCCGCCTGCGTCGGCAGGCATGGACGGGGGCCGACAAGGCTCATCTCGCCTTTCAGCACGTTCCAGAGCTGCGGCAGCTCGTCGATCTTGGTCCGGCGCAGCACTTTACCGACCGCGGTGACCGAACCGGCCGGCGCCTCATGAGTGGGCAAGGAAGGCGTATCCCGATGCATCGTGCGCAGCTTATGGCAGGCAAAGAGAGCGCCCTGCTGCCCGACGCGGCGCTGCGAAAAGATGGCGGGGCCAGGCGATGTGGCCCGGATAGCCAATATGGCGACCAGCACGATAGGCGACGTCACCGCCAGCATTGCGGCCGCGATAATCAGGTCGAAAGCCTGCTTTGCCGTCACGGCTCAGATCCTGCGCCAAAGAAAGGCGAGGTAGAGCCCGAGCGTGCCCATGAGGGTCTGCCGGTAGACGCCGCTTTTGCCGAGCAGGCTGAAGCGCCTGAGAGCACTGCCCTTGCGCGCCCTGATGAACAGGCGAAGGCAAAGCGCCGCATCGCGCGTGATGAGGTCGCGGTTGACGGCGAGCCCCGTGAGATTGCTGTCGGTCCAGGTCGCGAACTGACCCTGGAACAGACGCCCGAGCCTCGAAAACCTCGCCCTCCACGAGACATTGGCGCCGACGAGGTTTGCCCCGTGCTGCCGGTACCTGACCAGCGGCCGCGGCTCGTAGCGCACCTTGCCGCCTGCGGCGGTGACGATGAGATAGGCCCACCAGTCGTGGCTGACGAAATCGGTCCTCGCGGAGGCCTTCGCCAGAAGGTCGCGCGCCGCTCGGTTGAACAGCATGGTGTTGCCCCCGGCGATGCTTTGCACCAGCGCGTTGCGGAACGAGGGCGGGCGCTTAAACAGCGGCGAATAGCCGGCCGGGACGCCGGTCTCCGATATGGTCGCCGTGCGCGAGCAGAACAGGAGCGGCGTTTTTGCGTCCTCCGCCTCCATCCAGCGGATGGCGCTCTCCAGCCGGTCCGGCTCCCAGACATCGTCCTGATCGCAAAAGGCATAGTAGTCGGCATCGATGCGCGGATCGACGATCATCGAGCGGAAATTGGCGGCGAAGCCTTTTTGCGGGCCGTCGACCAGCGTCAGCCGGCCCTTGTTCCAGCGCGCCAGCCACGCCTCGACGATCGTGGTCGTGGCATCCGTCGAGCCGTCGTCGGAAACCCAGAGATCGATGAGAGGCCAGGATTGCGCGAGCAGGGATTGCAATTGCTCGCCGATGAATGCCGCGCCATCCTTCGTGCCCATGAGAACGGCCACGCGCTGATCCTGTCTGGTCACGGCTTCAGAACCATTCAATCGTGGACCGTTCAATTGCTGTGCGTTCGGGCAGGCTTCAATAGCCAATCGCAGGCACAAAGCACAGGTCTAACCGATCTGTCCGGCTATTTCCGACACTGCCTGCTCGGGCATGCC
The DNA here is from genome assembly GCF_003997355.1 of Mesorhizobium sp. M1E.F.Ca.ET.041.01.1.1. Lineage (NCBI taxonomy): Bacteria > Pseudomonadati > Pseudomonadota > Alphaproteobacteria > Hyphomicrobiales > Phyllobacteriaceae > Mesorhizobium > Mesorhizobium sp. M1E.F.Ca.ET.041.01.1.1. The sequence goes on from NZ_RZSL01000030.1 coordinate 12,014, forward strand.
GCCGGTGCTTTCCTCCGCCCGGTACAGCCCCGCCAGGATGGCAAGCGCGGCCGCCTTGTCCCGATCCCGCATCGCGGCTCGCAGTGCCGCCAGCGTGGCCTCGATCCTCGGCCATTCCACAACGTCGGTCCTGAGGCCAAAGATCTTGGCGGTATCGAGCTTGACCACCTCTTCGTTCTCGCCGTGCAGGGTCTCGTGCAGCTTCTCGCCGGGCCTGATGCCGGTAAAGCGGATGGGAATGTCGGTGTAAGGGTTTTTGCCGGCCATGCGGATCATGGTTTCGGCGACTTCGAGGATCGGCACGGGCTTGCCCATGTCGAGCATATAGATGGCGTAGTCCTCCCTGCCATGGCGTTGCCCGGCATCGGCGGCCGACATGATGACGAGATCGACAGCCTCGGCCACCGTCATGAAATAGCGGGTCATGCGCCGATCGGTGATGGTGACCGGGCCGCCGGCCGCGATCTGCGCCTGGAAGATGGTCGCCACCGAGCCATTGGAGCCAAAGACATTGCCGAAACGCACGGCGATGAATTTGGTGCCCGGGACGCCTGAGTGATGGCCGTTCACCGCGCCTATATGTCGATCGGGCGGCTCGGCATGAGTTTCATGTAGCGAGGAGACGATCTGTTCGGCCGTCCGCTTGGTGACGCCGAGCACCGAAGTCGGGTCGACGGCCTTGTCGCTGGAAATCAGCAGGAACTGCGGCACCCCGCATTTGGCGGCGACCTCGGCGCAGGCGAGCGTGCCGAAAATATTCGTCTCGATCGCCGCTTCCCAGTTCTCCTCCAGCAGCGGCACGTGTTTCAGCGCCGCCGCATGGAAGACGATCGAGGGTTTGAACTCGCTGACGAGGCGCATCATGTGAGGCCGGTCGGTGACGTCGACGATGCGGCTTGTCAGCCGGTCGCGGTCCTTTTCGCCGATCAGTTGATCGAGCTGGAAAATGCCGAACTCGGAATTGTCGGCCACCAGTACCGCCTCGGCGCCGAGCTCCAGCGCGCGCTTGACCAGGATGCGGCCGATGGAGCCGGCGCCGCCCGTGACCAGCACGCGCTTGCCGCCGACGAAGGCGCCGATGCGCTTGGTGTCGGTGGCCACGGCCGAACGGCGCATGATGGTTTCCATCTCGACGGCATCGAGAACCAGCTTGCCGCCCTGCCCCAGCTCCGACAGACCGGAGAACTGGACGACGGCGATGCCGCTATGGCGGGCGACTCGCACCAGTTCGGCATAGTCCTCGATCTCGCGCTCGGCGCCGTTGCCGAAAATCAGGAGGTCGAGGCTTTCCGTGCCCCTGACATAGTCCTCCAGCACCTCGACCAGACGCGGGCGCACCGCCACCACGGGAACGCCCTGGATCTGCGTGCCGAGCGGCGCGTCGGCCTCGGTCGCCATGATGCCTGCGATGGCATACTCGGCCGGCACGGCGGTGCGGGTGAAGCGGACGATCACGTCGGCCTCGCTCAGTCGGCCGATGAACAGCGCCTGCTTGATCGGCGCGTCGCCGGGAGCGCGGCGCAGGATGCGCCAGCTCGCGCCGTCGCGCAGGAACCGATAGTAAAGCCTAGGCGCCGAAATGATGGTGAAGGAGACCAGGAAAAAGACGATGAACTGGCGTTCGTTGAGACCGGAGACGGGCTGAAAGAAGGAGCGGAAGGCGACCGCGGCCAAATAGAGGACCACCGTCAGACTGCCGCAACCCTTCAGGATGTTGAAGAAATCGGGTGTGGAGGCGAAGCGCCAGACGGTGTTGTAGAGGCCGCAGTACCGAAACAGCAGATGGGCGATGAGCACGATGACCGCCCAGCAGGCCAGCCCGCCATAGGAGAACGCGTCGAACGAAAGCCGCGACTGCGACAGGACAAGGCTGAGCGCTACGGCGACCAGGACCATTACGAGGTCCTGGACCATGATGATGGCGCGCCGCATCTTCGGTCGGAGGTCCGATACGGCTTCTACGTATGCGGTCATTGGGTAGTACTGAACTCCAGGCGCAAAAACTTATGCACTAAAGTGGCGCCAGGTTGACTGTCATCCGCACCGACCACCTGTCTTAATGTGCCAAATCCTCCGCCCCGCCGCCCTGTATCGCATAGCGCGGAGTTGGGGGTACCGCCAGAGGTTTTTTGGATGTGCGTGTGGTTAAGGCTACTTCCGGCTAGATCATCCCGCGTGCAAGATGCGAGTACCTTCAAGCTTCAGGCGCTTGGCAATGGGCTGTACATTGTCCTTATACGTAATGCATCTGCGGTAAATGCCGGCGGCGACCCGCTCTTTGCCAATCAGTTCCCATTCTGGTGCCCATGAGCCCTCCCAATCAAAATGCTGGGAAATGAGACATTCCCTGTCGAAACATTGCGGGTCCCGTTCGAGTATCCGATGGGCCTCATCGGCGAGCGGGGAATAGCTCTCGACGGCGGCCATTTTTCTCGCTCGGGCAGCGTGGTCGAGTTGAATTTCCAGTTCAATAGGTCCCGCCACGTTTGGAACCGCTGCGGAGCAAAGGTGCTTTGCCACTTTCGCTGTCGTTTTCAGCGGTGCGGCGAGAGCCTGTCCATAGGCATAGGCTAGGTCATGTATCGGGTTGTAGCCATCGACTGCGTCCGACACGATTTGAACGTTTTTCGCGCCTGCCAAATCCGTGATGATTTTCCTCAGCACATCAACAAAGAAGTCGGTTTCTCCAGCCAGCAGAGCTTCGTACCAGACGGCATCGGGAATATCGCCGAATACTGCGCCCAGCGTCGCGCCTGCAGCTTTCACAAGGTGACGCGAGTACTGCGTACGCGCCCTTTGGCGACCACCCGAACCGTCTGTCAGAAGGTAGACTCTGGGTTGTGCGCACTCCAGCCAATGGTGAACCCTGAGCTCATGTCCCGGATGCGCGAGAACCAGAACATTTTCTAGCTTGTCAGACAATCAATGGCTCCCTCCGAGATTTGCACAGCTTGTTTGGCAAACGGCTTCAAACTAAGACGCTACCCTCTTGCCGCCTGTCGCTCGTTTGCAGGCATTGCGAAACAAGCAAGGAACGCCGTTGCGGGTTCTTATCACCAATCTGTCCCTATCCCGCAATAGCGGGTCAGAAGCAGTTGTTGAATTGCTTGCTGACGGGCTTCGCAGTGGCGGGCATCAGACCATGCTGCTGGCTCCGACTCTTGGCGATATGGCATTTAGAATGCGCCAACGGGGACATCATGTTGTAGATCGGATTGCCGAAATCGTCGAAAAGCCCGATGTAATCCATGCCCAACACCTGACACCCTGCCTGACCGCACTTGCCAGATTTCCTGATGTGCCTGCCGTATTTTCATGCCAGAGTGCCTTCTTTGAGGTCGAGGCACCGATGCTTCATCCTCAAATACGCCATTGGATAGCCGTAGACGAAGCGTGTAGGCTTAAGTGCCTTTCGAGGGGGATACCGGCTGATCAACTAAGCCTCATCTACAATGCGGTTGATCTCAATCGCTTCAAACAACGCCCGCAACTGCCCGCACGGCCCGCGAGAGGGCTGTTGTTGACGAAGAACTTCGATCACCAAGCGACGGTTCGTGAAGCCTGCGCTAAAAATAGCATCGAACTAGATGAACTGGGGCCTGCCACAGGCCGATTTTCGCATCAGCTCGAACAGGATTTGCTTGGCTATGATATCGTGTTTGCGACCGCCCGCATGGCAATCGAGGCGGCGGCAGTGGGATGTGCAGTTGTCGTCTGCGACGCACGCGGCTTTGCGGGATTGCTCAACACCGCAAACATGGAGGCGTGGCGCCTAATGAATCTTGGCGTCGGTGTTTTGGCCAAGCCCACGACAGTCGAGAATCTGATGGATGCGATCTCCAGATTTGACGCAGGCGATGCCGCAGCGGTTTCTGCGTATTTTCGAAGGGTGGCGGGAGATGCGCATTTCATAGAGGAACATCTTCGAATCTATAGTCAGGCCATGCAAACCGACGAGGCACCGAACGCTGACGCGCGATTCCTCGCGACAGCCTCCTGGATTGAAGAGATTGGTGTCTCGCATCCGCGCCGGAGATGGTTTCACATCGTAAAGGAGCTGCATGGATGGCCAGACTCGCCAGAGCCAACTGCGCTTCTGATGATGTTGCAATCAAATACCGAAATTCTGGATGGCAATGCCGCCTCTTTGACGAAACTGGGCGAGCAGGTCGGCTCGATCAAACTTGAAATTGCCAAGAGTCGCCAGATCATGCTCGGCGAATCCAATTCGCGCGCTGCCGCCGCTGAAAGCAGCCAAACCCTGCTGCGCGCAATTGACGAAGAAGTTTCAGTCCTTGCAACTTTTGTGACCGAGATAAAACGACTTTACAACCGCATGATCCCTTTGTTCATCCGAAAAATCCTTCTTTGGGCTCGTAGGAGAGGTTGAACTTAGTCGGGCGCGAGCTGGTCGGGCTTCATGTGGGCGATCGGCAGAGAACGGGCGGCTTCGGTGGTGGTATGAGAAGTCCTAACCTCGCGCTCTCGGGAAGTGACTCTCGAAAACCCGAAGCCAGAACCGATAATTGGCTTGGCGATGTGAGAACCAAGGGAACACCAGCATGGCCGGAACTCGATCTACCCCTGTCCTGTCATGAGGGACTGACGTTTGCCCTGCGGCCGTTTTTCAAAGACGACAATACTGTCATAGACACAGATTGAGTCTGTTGCATGGGTGAAGGCGTTCGCCGGCAACGCGCCGCGCGCGTGATGAGCGTTGATTTCGTCGAGCTTTCCCTTGGCAAATTCCATGAACGACCCCGGCTTGCGGAGCCCGCCGCCATAGTCGTCCCAATAGCTCGTATGAGTGTCCTCTACGAAGTAAACCCCGTTCGGCTGCACATGATGGTAGAGATGCTCAAATGTCGCGATGACATGATCCATCATGTGACTGCCGTCATCGATGACGATGTCGATGGGACCATACTTCTCGACGATCCGATCAAGGAGTTGAGGGTCATCCTGGCTTCCAACGAAGACCTCCACCCCCTCGGACTCGTACGCCTTGCATGCAGGATCGATATCGATTCCAACAATTCGCGCGCCCTCGCCGAAATAGGCTCGCCACATCTCGAGCGATCCACCCTTGTAGACGCCGACTTCAACGACGACCGGCCTTCGATTTCTGAACCTTTCAAAGTGACGTTCGTAAACGTCGAAATAGTGCAGCCATTTGTAGATCTCTTTGCCGCTGTTGTTCAAAAAGTACTGATGCAAGAACCCGCCCATCGTAGCCTCCTTGGCTTCGGACTTTGCCACCGCCAGCTGCTCTGATTGTGGCTGCCTGCTCCCTTTACCGACGAGGTTGGTCCTGAGCCGCGCAAACACCGGCTCGCATTCGTTTGCAACCAGGCAAAGCGCTTCCCCAAGATTTGCCTCGATCTCGGCAAACTCCATGTTTGCAAAGCGTTCTCCCGCTTGGACAATCCACGAAGGATCGTATCTACGTTTGCCAAAGCCGGATACGACGGTGAGCCCGGTCCAGGGCGTTGCAATGGTAAATACGTCGAGATCAGGGCGAAGCGCCTTGAGTGCCGGAACCATTTTCCAGACATCGCCGGTGTGGAATTGCGTTGTCGGCGGAACCTTTTGCGTCGTGTCGTCAAGGGGAACGGTGTCGTGCACGAGCAAAACCGAGCCAGGGCCGCAGTAGTGTTCGAGGTTCGCAAAATCGCGCAATGCCTGGTCGAAAGTGTGAAGACCGTCAATGAACCCTACACCCACCGGGCGGCCGGCTAGCAATGCATCCGCTCCGCCGCGATCAAAAAAGGCGTCACTCGTCTCAGGAAAAATGTGCGTTTCTGCACTGAGTGCCACCGTGGCGCGTGGATTGGGATCGATCCCGATTGCAAGAGTCGGAGGCTTGATCTTGGAGAGCGATACGCCGTCACAGACGCCTATCTCCACCACGACAGCGGGTTCTAGCTCCGAGTAAAGACGCTCCAGCCAGTCGTAATAGAAAGGCCTGGACATCCGTGTGCTGGCCAGGCCCACATGGGCCCCCACAGTATCCGGGTTGAGGTCCAATGCTTTGCGGTATTGGACTTCAGCCCTTTCGTTGTCGCCGATGGCAAAGTACGCATCACCGATCCCAGTAAAATAGGCGGCGTTTCGAACTGGATTGTGTCGGGCAAGAATGCCGGCAGAAGAAAGAAGTCGCGACGCAGCAAGCTCGGCGGGTGCATGCGTGCTTGCCATGCGAAGGATGTCTGCCGCCGTCTGGTAGTGCCCCGACTGAAACTGACCCTTGGCCAACTCGACCAGCGTCGCTGCTGTCTGGTTCGCCGGCACGCGTTCTTCTGGCGGCTTCAATTGCGCCCTAAAGCCCGCGGCGGTGGCTGGAGCGACCCTGAATGGGTTTGCAATTGTCGCCCGGGCAACGTGCGGCAGAAGCGATGAAGGCAGCGAACCCACGAATGCGGAGGGGGTGTGAAAGGTAAACTCGCCTGCCCCCCTCAATGCATCCCTTTCAGCCTTCCAGACGATCCAGTTCTTGCGCTGCTGCTCGACGCTTGCGTTAGTGGACACCCCGCCATGCAGTTGGTGAAATGTAGCCTCTCCCAGAGTGAGGATGAGCTGTGCTTGCGACAGCTTCATCGCACGTTCGAGCGTGTCGAGGTTGACGAGGCCGCCCCCCGGGCAGCTGAAGCGCTCATCCATGCCGTCGATCGCCTGCCAAACCTCCCGGCTCATGAAGAGGACATTCGCTTCGTGTATAGGTGAGAACCACGGATCGACTGACGACTCATCCATCGTCCCGATCTCGAACAACCGATACCCATCTTCCGGCCATTGGATCGATTGCAAAAGCGAATCCTCGATGGCCTTTGTATAACCATTGGCAGGCGCATTGGCTTGGATATCGCTTCCAAGATACCAGCCAGGCGCGGCCACGACTGCCGTCGGTGCCATGTCCAGGCCGATGCGCGCGAAATGCACCAAACCGGGCGTCACGATCCGCGCGCCGTCGATCATCACGCCGATCTTGTCGCCTCTGGCCTCCTGTATCCCGCGGTTGACGGCAGCCACAGGCGAGGGTGATGCGTCATCGATGCGCAGCAGGTGAAAATTCGGCCCATATTCCGCGACCAGACTCTCGCGAACGGCTGGTGATGATCCGTTGTCGACGACAATGATCTCGTAGTCGTCCGTCGTCACGCCTTGCTGATAGGGCAATGCAAGCGAAAGCAGGGTTCGGGGCAGTTCTCGGGTGATGTTGTAAGCGACAACAACGATGGACACGTGATTCGGTTTCATCGCGATTACATGACTCAGCTGTCGGCAATCGGCTTTTGCCACCAACCGCCTGTCCAGTCTATCTCGTGTATCTCTGCTTGGATGCGGTTGCGCGCGCGATAGTCCTCAACCGCCTTTCGGCATGGCAGGTGCGCAAGGTCGTCGATGATCGCAAAGCCGCCGGGCGACAGCCTTGGATAAAGCGCTTCAAGGCTGTCCATCGTCGACTCAAACATATCGCCGTCCAGCCGGATAAGGGCGAATGGACCGGCTTTCAAGTCAGGTAAGGTGTCCCCGAACAAGCCTTTGACGAAGACCACCTGATCATCCAAAAGGTCATAGGCAGCAAAGTTGGATTCAACCTGAGCCTGATCAATCGCCAACTGACGATATTCGTGCAGCCTGTCTCCCTGGTCGGCTGGAAAATTCTCGGCGTCCGGCGGCGGCAAACCTTCGAATGAGTCGGCGACATAAACCTTCCTGTCCTTGACTTCATTGGCGGCCAGTACTCCCCTCATGAGGATGCAGCAGCCACCGCGCCAAACCCCAGTCTCAATGAAATCCCCAGGCACGTTCTCATCAATGGCTCGCTGGACGAGGTCACGCACATTCGTCAAACGTTTCACACCCGCCATAGAATGAGCAATCGCCGGCCAATCGAGGCCCAGGAGGCGATCCTCGCGATTGAAGGGCGTCACCTCCCCGACTTTCGCCGGATCAATCACCTGCGAGCCAGAACCGTAGATTGTATTGGCAATGATCTTGATCAGGAGATCCGTATAGAGCCGGTTCACAAGCGACCTTTCAAGACGTCACGATTTCGAATCGAAATATGCTGTTGCGGATATCCAGCCGAAGTGCAACGAAACTACAATCATTTTGCGACGGCCTGACCTACAGCGCCGTGCAGTGAGCCGCAACCCGTTGCTCAAGGGAGCCACCCCAATGTCTATCGCCGATCAAGCGATGGCCATGATCGAGATGCTCGACATTGCCGTTTTCCAAGTCAAGACCGAGAGCACTCTCAGTGATCGCACGAGTTTCCTGCGGGTGCAGAACTTCGCTCGATCGGTGTTCGGCCACTATGTGTACCTTGAGGTCGGCTCGCATATCGGCGGAAGCCTTTTCCCGCACCTGATTGATCCGGCCTGCGAGGCAGCGATATCGGTTGATCCGCGGCCCATGGCGCAGCCTGACGAACGCTCACAGGTTTTTCATTATCCCGAAAACTCAGCTGCCCGAATGATCGCCGTGCTGTCGGATCGGCTTCCCCCGGCGGCAATGACCAAACTTACCACAATTGACAGCGACGTCTCAGATGTGCGGCCCGACGCGGTCGACTCCAAGGCCACACTTGCGCTGATCGACGGCGAGCACACGAACAGGGCCTGTTTTTCGGACTTTGTCGGTGTTTTGCCACTTATGAAACCGGACTGCATTGTTTCCTTCCACGACGCCAACCTGATCGCAGACGCGGTTGTTAATGCAGAACGCTTTCTCGATCATCTCGGCATCATGCACGAGACAGTGTTCCTTCCAGACACCGTGGCCGTCATGGGTCTCGGCAGGCTTGCGTCTGCAGTCCGGGATCAGCTTCAACCTTACGCATTGGACCGGGAGTCTTACCTGGATCGATCGCAGCGGCAGCTATGGTCTCACATAACCAAGGTGCATTCTCCAAAAATCCATGCCGAAATAGAGCGCCTGCATTCTGACAACTCAAAGCTGATCGAAGAGATTGAGGGCATGCGAAAGACAAGCCTGGACGCGGAAGCCCGCGTGGCCGCCATGACGTCCAGCACGACTTGGCGCGCATCCGCCCCAATACGAGCGGTGGTCGATCGCATCAAACGTCGCTTCGCAAGTTAAAGTGCGCGATGAGCGCTGTTGGAGTCGACGATGAAGCAACTTGCCGGGGGTGGCATGGACGAAATTTATTGAAACGCTGCACGCGCCGCTCCGATCCAGCCCACTGTGGACGATGGATCGCCAAGCCGGAAAAGTCAGCACAGGTCACAAGCAGCCTTTCCGCCCCTACTCCTCAGCCCCCGTGCGTTCGACATGTCAGGTATAACCGCCGCCGCTGGTGTGGATGCCGTCGGGCCCTGCACTCTTCTGGAACGGCAGCCAGGAAACGCCGGTCGCATGAGGCGAACAGCATCGCGCCTGTTATCCATCATTGTACACAACCCTTAGCCCTATTCGCGAACGATCTCGGTGTAGGCCCTGGGCCCTTCGTCATAGCTGGGAAACCGCCAGGTCTGCCAGTCCTCAGCCTCGACATTGGACGGACCGTGCCGCACTTTTCCCCTGCCGTCCGGCAGGTCAAACGGGATTGCAGATGCCTGACAGGCACGCGCGGCGCGCTGACCAGCGCCTGCCCTTCGCCAACGGTGTGGGCCTAAGCATGTGTTCATCAACCAGCCCGTCGAGCTCGTCGCCCTGCCGCCGCGGTCTGCGAGTCGCGTCGGATGACTGACCGCAGACCCGACATCGTGATGTACTTTGGATCGGCGGCGAACCTCGCCGCCTGGTTGGTCAAGGAACGGGAGATCGTACTGCGTATCCCGATGTTCGCTTTGCGAATCGCTGGCAGCTTCACTACGACGCAGCGCGTTGCCATATGGGTGTCGCAATGATTATGGAAGAGGTCTTTGGCGGCTCCATCACAGCCATCGGAAAGCCATCAAGCCCAGAAACAAAAGATGCGACACCATCAGCGATGATTGCAGTATTTAACGGCGCCGTCGACGACATCAGCAAGGCTATGAGGTTGCACCGGGTGTGGATCGCACTTGCCCACGAGGACATCGGCGACCAGCACAGACGCACGACGCTCGGCCCGCTTTGGCTCCTGGTCAACTATGTCGCGTTCGTAGGCACATTCGTTTTCGTGTTCCAGCCCGCCGGCAAGGATGCCGCGGGCTACTCTGCCTATGTTGCTATCGGCCTCATGGTCTGGTTCTACCTCATGGAAGTCATAACCACGAGCGTAGCGCTTTTTCAGCGCGAGGAGAGCTTCATCGAAGGCACAACACTTCCGTTGTTTGTTTATGTAATGCGGCTTACCGTCCAATCGGCGATTCGGGCTGGTTACGCGATTGCAGGCTGCATAGCCATACTTCTGCTTAGCGGCTCACCGCTCACTGTTGCTTGGCTGTGGTCGCTGATGGGCCTGTTGTTGATCTTGCTGGTCACGCCCGCAACCATCACCGTTTTCGCGTTTGTCGGCGCATTCTTTCCGGACAGTCAGTTCATTGTTGGCAATCTGATGCGCGTCGGCATGTTCTTTACGCCTGTCTTCTGGGTATATGCCGGCCAGGATGGCGTACAAAGATACGCCTACCACTGGAATCCCTTCACGTATTTCCTGGAGATTGTCCGCGCCCCGATTCTCAGTAGCACCTTCCCGGCGTATCCTTTCGCGGTAACTGGAATCGTGTCGGTTGCCGTGTGGGCTGTTGCGTTGTTGCTGCTTGGTCGATATCGCCGGCAAGTCGTCTTCATAATCTGAGTTTTCGATGGTTTCTATCAAACTGAACAACATCAGCCTGGCCTACAAACTGCACGAAAAGCTGACCCTTTCCGCTCCGGACCGCCGCTTGGGCGAAACAGGTGGCAAGATCGAGGGTTCGGGCAGAAAGCAATTTGTGCAGGCGCTCGACGGCATCAGTTTCGAACTGAAGGCAGGCGACCGGCTGGGGCTTGTTGGCCCGAACGGAGCCGGCAAGACAACCCTGCTGAAGGTGCTCTACGGCATCTATGAGCCATCAGGTGGAACCTTGGCCATCGAGGGCAAGGTCGATGCCCTTTTCAACATCAACATAGGATTTCGCCGCGAGGCGACGGGCCGCAGGAACATTGTCCTGCGTGGGTTGATCAACGGGTGGACCGAAGCCGAGATCGAAGAAAAAATGGAGGATATCATTGCCTTCAGCGAACTCGGTGACTTCATCGACCTGCCGTTCAAGGCATACAGCCAAGGGATGGCTGCTCGGCTCGCGTTTTCCGTGGCGACGGCGCTCGACCCGGAAATCCTGCTGATGGATGAATGGATCGGCGCGGGCGATG
>NZ_RZSL01000310.1:0-7391 GCF_003997355.1 Mesorhizobium sp. M1E.F.Ca.ET.041.01.1.1
GCACGGCAGGCAAGCAGCACGGCGAAGGTCGGGGCAATCGCCGCGGCGGCCACTGCCGCGACATAGATGATAAGGCCGGCAACCAAAGGCGCGCGACGCCCGAAACGATCGGAGATCGGACCGAAGAAAAGCTGCCCGCCGCCGAAGCCGAGGATATAGGCGGTGATGACGTATTGGCGATGGTTTTCATTCTCGACGCCGAGCGAGGCGCCGATCTGCTGCAGGGCCGGCAGCATGATATCGATAGCCAGGGAGTTGAGCGCCATCAGCGCCGCGCAGAGCGCAATGAATTCCCAGCGCGGAATGGGCAGAGCCCGTTGCGACGCTTCTATCTGCTTGTCCACGGCAAAATCCGATCTTTCAAACGAACATGCGCCGGTGGACCGGCGCATCGGTTCGTCTCGTTCCCGGAGTCGGGAACTACATTGCCGAGGTGGGGGCGGCCCCGGGGGCCTCGTGACCGCCGGCTAAATTGCCGGCCGCCGCGAACTCAACTCAGGCGGCGCCTTTGACGCTGACGCCCTTTTCGACCAGGAAGTCCTGCAACTCGCCGGCCTGGAACATCTCGCGCACGATATCGCAACCACCGACGAACTCGCCTTTGACGTAGAGCTGCGGAATGGTCGGCCAGTTGGAATAGTCCTTGATGCCCTGGCGCAGTTCCGCCGAGTCGAGCACGTTCACGCCTTTGTAGTCGGCCCCGATATAATCGAGGATCTGCACCACCTGGCCGGAAAACCCGCACTGCGGGAAGCCGGGCGTGCCCTTCATGAAAAGCACGACGTCGTTGCTCTTCACCTCGTTGTCGATGTAGTCGTTGATGCCGGTCATGGACGATCCTTTCACGCCTGTGGGAGCCAGGCTCGAAACATGTCCATCAAATAAACCCATAGGTTGGCCGAAACAAGACGTTAGCCGTGACGCTACCGCGATGGCGCAAGGGATAACGCGGTTTTGGGCTAAGGCAGAGTGGCGATAGGTCTCAGTCCGGAACGCTGGTCTGCAGGGCCAGCGCGTGCAGCACGCCGCCCATATTGCCCTTCAGCGCGTCGTAGACCATCTGGTGCTGCTGCACCCGGCTTTTGCCGCGGAAGCTTTCGGCCACCACCTCAGCCGCGTAGTGGTCGCCGTCGCCGGCCAGATCGCGAATCGTCACCTTGGCGTCCGGAATGCCCTGCTTGATCAGCCGTTCGATGTCGTGCGCGTCCATTGCCATGAAAAAAATCCTGTTTTCTCGCCGGGGAGCGGTGCAGCAGCCCGTGCGATGAGAGTCGGTACTGAGCGTAGAACCTTTCCGGTCCGGATTGAAGCCGTTCCATCCATGACCGAGGGCTCATGGGACATCCTGGTGCGGATGAGCCGCATCGTCGGCGGGCGCGTCCTCACGCGTCGAGAAGGCGCGGCCAAGGCTGAAGGTCAGCACATAGAGCGGGACGTTGATCGCGATACCGACTACCGGCAAGTAACTCGTCCATTGCCAGGCCGGGGAGAAAAACGGCTGGCCGTAGCCATCGCACATAAGCGAGGAACCATACGCCCAAAGCACTCCGATGACGATCGTAACGGCAAAGAGCTTGGCGCAGGTGACGATCTGCCTTGCCCGAGCCAGCTCCGGCAAAAGCCGCCCCCACAGGACCAGGCACACTATCGGAACCGCATAGACGAGGCTCTGAACGGCCAGCATCGGAAGGGTGCCGTTGGCCGCGGCAACGAATTCCGATCGCGTTTCCAGCCGCGGACAAACTTCGCTCGAGGTCGTCGACAGCAGGAGAAAGACGAACGGGCCGAGAAACCAGAAAAAGAACAGCGACGGCCAGAAAACGACTGCAAGCAGCGCCCGGGCCGCCAGCCTGGTCAAATGGCCTGATCCATGAAGCGCGGGAACCAGCTCTCATGGGCGGCGGTCAGTTCGCTGACCGGTATCGCGCGGGCATCGCCGAGTTTCAGCGTGTCGCCGCCGGTCGTGCCGATCCACGGCGCGAAGATACCGAGCTTGCCCTGCTCCTCGCGGATCCTGTCCCATTCGCCGCTTTGCGGGTCGATCGACAGCGTCAGCAGATAGCGGCCCTGGTCCTCGCCGAACCAGACCGGGATCGGGTCGGTGCCGGTAAGACCCGGTATGGTGGCGCCGATGCCGGACGCCATCGCCATTTCGGCCAGCGCCACGGCAAGCCCGCCGTCCGAGAGGTCGTGCGCGGCGGTGACGATGCCGGAGGCGATCAGCGCCCGTACATGATCGCCGACGCGCTTTTCGTGCGCGAGGTCGACCGGCGGCGGCGGGCCGTCGGCGCGGCCGTGGATGTCGCGCATATAGACGGACTGGCCGAGATGGCTGCCCCAGCTCGGCGGCGCGCCGACCAGCACGATCATCTGGCCCTCGGCGGCAAATCCGATGCGGGCCATTTTCGACCAGTCGGCGATCAGCCCGACGCCGCCGATGGTCGGCGTCGGCAGGATGCCGCGACCGTTGGTTTCGTTGTAGAGCGAGACATTGCCGGAGACGATCGGGAAGCCGAGCGCGCGGCAGGCATCGCCGATGCCCTTCACCGCGCCGACGAGCTGGCCCATGATCTCGGGGCGCTCCGGATTGCCGAAATTGAGATTGTCGGTGGCGGCAAGCGGCAAGGCGCCGGTGGCGGTGAGATTGCGCCAGCATTCGGCCACGGCCTGCTTGCCGCCTTCATAGGGATCGGCCTCGCAATAGCGCGGCGTGACGTCGGAGGAGAAGGCGAGCGCCTTGGTCGGATGGCCCTCGACGCGCACCACGCCGGCGTCGCCGCCGGGGAGCTGCAGCGAATTGCCCTGGATCAGCGTGTCGTACTGCTCCCACACCCAGCGGCGCGAGGACAGATCCGGCCCGCCAAGCAATTTCAGCAGCGCATCGGCGACATCGCTCTTGGGCGCGTCATTGGCGGCGAGCGGCGCGGGCTTCCTCGTCTCGACCCAGGGGCGGTCATATTCCGGCGCCTGGTCTCCCAGTTCCTTGATCGGCAGGTTGGCGACCTCGTCGCCCTGGTGCAACACGCGGAACCGCAAGTCGTCGGTCGTCTTGCCGACGATGGCGAAATCGAGGCCCCATTTGTGGAAGATCGCCTCGGCCTCTCTCTCCTTTTCGGGGCGCAGCACCATCAGCATGCGCTCCTGACTTTCCGACAGCATCATCTCGTAGGCGCTCATGCGCTCCTCGCGCACCGGCACCTTGTCGAGGTCGAGCTCGATGCCGAGGTCGCCCTTGGCGCCCATCTCCACAGCCGAGCAGGTGAGGCCGGCCGCACCCATATCCTGGATGGCGATGACGGCACCCGAGGCCATCAGCTCGAGGCAGGCCTCCAGCAGGCATTTCTCGGTGAAGGGGTCGCCGACCTGCACGGTCGGACGCTTCTCCTCGATCTTGTCGTCGAATTCGGCCGAGGCCATGGTGGCGCCGCCGACGCCGTCGCGCCCGGTCTTGGCGCCGAGATAGACGACCGGCAGGCCGACGCCCTTGGCCTGCGACAGGAAGATGGCGTTGGTCTTGGCGAGACCGGCCGCGAAGGCATTGACCAGGATATTGCCGTTGTAGCGCGGATCGAAATTGACCTCGCCGCCGACGGTCGGCACGCCGAAGGAATTGCCGTAGCCGCCGACGCCCGAAACCACGCCGGCGACCAGATGCCGGGTCTTGGGATGGTCCGGCGCGCCGAAGCGTAGCGCGTTCATTGCCGCAACCGGCCGCGCGCCCATGGTGAAGACGTCGCGCAGGATGCCGCCGACGCCGGTCGCCGCTCCCTGATAGGGCTCGATGTAGGACGGATGGTTGTGGCTCTCCATCTTGAAGACGACGCAGTCGCCGTCGCCGATGTCGACCACACCGGCATTCTCGCCCGGTCCCTGGATGACTTGCGGGCCGCTTGTGGGCAGCGTGCGCAGCCATTTCTTGGAAGACTTGTAGGAGCAGTGCTCGTTCCACATCGCCGAGAAGATGCCGAGCTCGGTGAAACTCGGTTCGCGGCCGACCAGGTCGAGGATGCGCTGATATTCATCGGGCTTCAGCCCGTGCGCGGCGACGAGTTCGGGAGTGATCGGCACGGAATTGGAAATGGTCATGAGCAGCGATTGGTATCCGTGGGAGGGGGATTTTCTGAGTCTCCTCTTATCGCAAGCTTTCGCGCGATACACCCCACCGGATGACGAAAAACGCCGGAAAACCACTGCGTCGGCGACTGCCCGACGGACAGTGCCGGGCGGATCAGGAAAAACTGTCGTAGCCGGCGCGGCCTTCGTCGAGCAGGCGGCGGATGACCGCGACGCCGCCGGCGACATCCTTGCTGTGCCGGGGTTGCGACACGCCGAAGCGGACGCTGTGGAAGACCTGCTCGGAGCGACCGGCCTTGAACTCGTCCTCGTCGTCGATGAGCACGCCTTGCGCCAGGCTGGCATTCTTGAAGGTGCCGGAGAGCCAGGGATCAGGCAAGGTCAGCCAGACGAAGGGCACATTGTCTCTTGTCTTGAAATCGAACCCAGCCAGCGTCTCGCGCACGATATGGAGACGGGCCTGGATTTCGGCAATGCAGCGCTTGCGGATCTCGCCCGCCTGGCCGGATGTCACCAGCCTGGTACCCACCTCCGCCAGCAGGAAAGGCAGGCCGCCGGTCATCATCTTGTGGGCGACGCGGATGCGGTGGCGGTAGGCCGGTGGGCAGGACAGCCAACCGCCACGCACGCCGGCCGCGACCGACTTCGACAGACCGCCGGCGACGATCGTGCGCTCGGGCGCGTACTCGGCAAGCAGCGGCGTCGGATCGTCGGTCAGCTCGCCATAGAGATCGTCCTCGATCAGCACGACATTGTACGCGCGCGCGATGCGCGCGATCGCCTGGCGCCGTTCCGCCGAAAGCGTCACCAGCGTGGGGTTCTTCGCCGTCGGCATCACGAACATCATCTTGGGGTGTTTTTGCGCGCAGACGCGCTCGAAATCGTCGGGGTCGATGCCTCCATCGTCCGCTGCAACCAAAGCGGTGCGGCGTCCGATCAGTCCGGCGCTGCGCGAGATCTGCGAATAGGTGAGATGCTCGAAGACGACATAGTCGCCGGGCATGGTGAGCGCGGCGATCGCCGCCATCACGGCGGCGTGGGTGCCCAGCGTCGGCACGATTGAATCGGGCGAGGGGCGGAAGGAATTTCGCGCCAGCCAATGGCTGCCCGCCTCGTACCAGCGTTCGGGAAAATCCCTGGTGTAGCTCGAAATGTCGTGGGGATGGTCCTGCGCCGTCCGCGCCAAGATTTCGGCGATGACTGCGCCCTGGCCGACATCGGGCGCGGCGGTGCTGTCGAAGCGCAGCTTGCCCGTCGGCGCATCGATGGGGCGTGTGCCCAGGACGGCAGGCTCCAGATCCGGCTTCGAATCTCCGGCGCGTTGGGCGAGCACATAGGTACCGCGCCCAACTTCGCCGCTCACCAGCCCGCGTTCGCGCAGCAACTGGTAGGCTCTGCCGATCGTGCCGACCGTCGTGCCGATGTCGTAGGCGAGGTCGCGCTGGGGTGGCAGTTTTGCACCGGCATCGATGACGCCCTTGTCGATATCTGACTCAATGCTGTCAGCAAGACGCTGATACAGCGGACCGGAGCCGGAGGAGAGATCGGGGAGCCAATTTGTCATGGTAACAATTTTCTATATTGCACCGCGTGATGAGTCAATCGATATGAGATTGCGCGCAGAAAAGGTACAATTCATCAGACTGGCAGATCGAAAAATGAATACAATTGATACATTCCACCACGGCGGCGCCGAATTGCACAATCGCCCGTCGGTCCGCCGCGGGTTCATCGACCGTATCGTCTTCGTGCTCGGCTCCATCGCCAGGCAGATCGACCGCATGCTGCAGCGCCGCCGCGGGCGCCTGGCACTCCTGGAGATGACCGACGAGCAGCTCAAGGATATCGGCATCTCGCGCTGCGATGCTCACCACGAAGGCATCAGGCCGTTCTGGGAGTGACCGCGCCGGCTTGCGGATCATTTCCGCAGCCGGGCGATGCCGTGATCGACAAGCACGGCGAGCGCGCACAGCACGAGAAACAAAGCTGTCGTGGTCAGCGCCGATATGGCGACGCTGGCCGCGCCGTTCTTAGCTACGTCGAGGAAGGGGTAGGGCACCTCGCCGGCGAATGGGGCCCGTATCAACGCATAGGCGAGATAGGCCAGCGGATAGATCATCCACCAGGAGATGTCGCGCCAGCGCGTGCTGCCGTCCGCGCCCGCGATCAGCCACCACAGCACGAAGATGAGCGGCGTCACATAGTGGAGCAGGATATCGCACAGCAGGAACAGGCCTTCCGGCG
Source organism: Mesorhizobium sp. M1E.F.Ca.ET.041.01.1.1 (assembly GCF_003997355.1). Lineage (NCBI taxonomy): Bacteria > Pseudomonadati > Pseudomonadota > Alphaproteobacteria > Hyphomicrobiales > Phyllobacteriaceae > Mesorhizobium > Mesorhizobium sp. M1E.F.Ca.ET.041.01.1.1. Next base: position 6,319 of record NZ_RZSL01000310.1, read on the forward strand.
CCCAAAGGCGCGCCAGTGCCGTCGAATAGACGATGAAGACCAGGGTGATGGCAACCGCGACGCCGGCCCGCATGCGCCGCCCGGCGAACGCCGGGAACCAGGCATAGCCGGCAGGCGACAGCAGCGAAGCATGCACCAGCACCGCCGCAATGTTGGTCAGGATGGTGAAGAAGCTGAAATAGAAGACGATCGAGCCGAGCAGGCTGTGGCCCGCCGCCATCGACGCGGGTATGGTGATGGCGAATTGCAGGACGAGCGCTATCAGTCCGATGACCAGTCCCGCCATCTGCAGGAACCGGCCCATTCGGGGCTCACGCGGCGGCGGCGCAGGACGGATTGCCGGCCTGCCAGCGGGCGATGTCGGCGCCGATGCGCGCGCCGAGCGGTTCGGCCATCAGCGGCCCGAACACGTCCACCTTGCTGGAATTGCCCTGCGCCTGCACGACCAGCAGCGGCTTGCCACCATAATGCTTGGCCGGCACCAGCAGGAAACGCGGCGTGCCGCTGTAGGAGTTCAGCTCATTGGCCATCTGATAGGATTTGAAGGCTGGATCCTTGCTGGCGATCCAGCATTTATGGGCGGCGATCGCAACCTGCTCCATTGCAAGGAGCGAGGCGCTCTTGCCCGACGGCGCCGGCGCGGACTTCGAACCGGACTGGCACGATGTCAGCACAATCCCGGCGGCGGCCACGAGAGCAAGGCGAGCAATCGTCAGTCTCATGGTCAGTCCGCCCCCGCGTTCTTGAAGGAATTGTCTGGAAAGGATCAAGCGGCGATGCCGAGCGCGCCTTCGAACAGCGCCCGTCCGTCGCTGCCGCCATGCGCCGCCTCGATCAGGTTCTCCGGATGCGGCATCAGGCCGAGCACATTGCCCTTGTCGTTGACGATGCCGGCGATGTCGTTGATCGAGCCGTTGGGGTTGGTGCCTTCGGCATAGCGGAACACCACCTGGCCTTCGCCTTCGAGGCGCGCAAGCGTCTCGGCATCGGCGAAGTAGTTGCCGTCATGATGGGCCACCGGCGAGCGGATGATCTCACCCGGCTTATAGCGGCGGGGGGAAATGGGGTTGGGG
>NZ_RZSL01000311.1:0-7323 GCF_003997355.1 Mesorhizobium sp. M1E.F.Ca.ET.041.01.1.1
GTGCAGCTTGTCGACCAGCGTCTGCACGTCCTTGGGCGGCGCCACCTTGTCGGCGTCGCCGTGGATGATGAGGCCGGACGAAGGGCAGGGGGCGAGGAAGGAGAAGTCGTAGGTGTTGGGCTGCGGCGCGACCGAGATGAAGCCCTCGATCTCCGGCCGGCGCATGAGCAACTGCATGCCGATCCAGGAACCGAAGGAATAGCCGGCGACCCAGCAGCTCTTCGAATCGGGGTGCAGCGACTGCACCCAGTCGAGCGCGGCGGCCGCGTCCGACAATTCGCCGGTGCCGTGGTCGAATTCGCCCTGGCTGCGGCCGATGCCGCGGAAATTGAAGCGAAGCGTGGTGAAATCGCGCTTCTGGAACATGTAGAAGAGGTCGTAGACGATCTTGTTGTTCATCGTGCCGCCGAACTGCGGGTGCGGGTGCAGCACAATGGCGATCGGCGCGCTCTTTTCCTTGGAGGGCTGGTAGCGACCCTCCAGGCGACCAGCCGGACCGGCGAAAATGACCTCAGGCATAAAATACTCCACGTGGCATACGAAGGCGCTTGTCAGGAACTTCCCTGGCCCGGAACTCTTGCTTCGGCCCCATCTTCTGTGGCCTTGACGCCGGGCGAGCGTCTTCCTAGAAGCTAGTTTAGAATTGTTCAAAACTGGGTGGCTGAAACGCAATGGTCTGGCCGCCCACGCCGCAAGCCGGGTAAATAGGACGGCTTGCCTTGCAATTTCAAGGAAATAACGCGCTATCCTCGCGGAATGGCTGCTGACGGGATCGACTGAAGGAAAATGGCCGCAACTCGCGCCTATCTCGACTACAACGCCAGCGCGCCTCTGCTTCCAGAGGCACGCGCTGCGGTGGTCGCTGCGCTCGATGCCGTCAATCCGTCGTCGGTCCACGCCGAGGGTCGCGCGGCGCGCCGCCTGGTCGAGGATGCCAGGCGCGATGTTGCGAGGCTGGTCAATGCCAAGCCGGAGCACGTCGTCTTCACTTCCGGCGCGACCGAGGCCGCTTCGACGCTGCTTACCCCCGACTGGCAGATGGGGCGCGGCGCTATCCGCATGAGCCACCTTTACGTCTCGGCGGCCGACCATCCTTGCCTGCTGAGCGGTGGGCGTTTTGCGGTGGAACAGGTGACGCGGATCGGCGTCGATCGCGACGGCGTCGCCGATCTCGACGCGCTGACGAAGGCGTTGGCCGCGCATGACAAGGCCGAGGGCCTGCCGCTGGTGGCGATCCATGCCGCCAACAATGAGACGGGCGTGATTCAGCCGGTTGGCCGCACCGCCGAGATCGTCAAGGCCGCGGGTGGTGTGCTCGTCGTCGACGCCGTGCAGGCGGCCGGACGGATTCCGATCGATATGTCAGCCGGTTACGCCGACTATTTGATCCTGTCCTCGCACAAGATCGGCGGTCCGAAGGGCGTCGGCGCCATCGTCGCTGCGGCCGACCTGATGATGCCGAGGCCATTGATCAATGGCGGCGGCCAGGAAAAGGGCCATCGCGCCGGCACCGAGAATCTCCCCGGCATTGCCGGTTTCGGCGCCGCGGCGCGGGCCGCACTCGCCGGCCTGGGCGAAATCGACGCCGTTGCGCGTCGGCGCGGCGAGGTCGAGGCGATTGTCCGGGAAATCGTCCCGGACGCGGAAATCTTTGGAGCGGCGGCGCCAAGGCTTGCCAACACGACATTCTTCGCTATTGCGGGCATCAAGGCCGAGACGGCGCAGATCGCCTTCGATCTCGCCGGTGTGGCGTTGTCGGCGGGTTCGGCCTGCTCGTCGGGAAAAGTCGGGCCAAGCCATGTGCTGAAGGCGATGGGGCACGGCGACAGCGTTGGCGCCTTGCGCGTCTCGATCGGACGCGCGACGGGCGCTGAGGAGATCGAGGCGTTCCGGACGGCGCTCGCGGGCATTGTCGCGCGCCGGGCCGATAAGGAAAGGGCCGCCTAGCGGCCAAAAAAGGAAAGTTTCAGGCCTTCGGGCCTGGTAGAGCCGTGCGTTTCGTTTTGGCCGGGTGAATTCCCGGTCGGAATGCACTATATGGAGCTTACTCCGCTGCAGGTCTCCTCCGGGACCGGGTTTCGGCGGTGCCATAGTTTGAAAACTGCCGGGCCTTGACCCCGGCGTGGATGGAGAACGCTTATGCCTGCTGTGCAGGAGACGATCGATCGAGTCCGAAAGATCGACGTCGACCAGTATAAATACGGATTCCAGACAGAGATCGAGATGGACAAGGCCCCCAAGGGCCTGAGTGAAGACATCATTCGCTTGATCTCCGAGAAGAAGGGCGAGCCGGACTGGATGCTGGAATGGCGTCTGGGGGCCTATCGGCGCTGGCTGACCCTGGAAGAGCCGACCTGGGCGCGCGTCCACTATCCGAAGATCGACTTCCAGGACATCCACTACTACGCCGCGCCGAAGAGCACGCCTGGCCCGAAGTCGCTGGACGAGGTCGATCCCGAACTGCTCAAGGTCTATGAGAAGCTCGGCATTCCGCTGAAGGAGCAGGAGATTCTCGCCGGCGTGCAGAGGACCGAGGCTTCGGAGCTCGAGGAAGCCAACGACAACGTCTACAAGTCGGGCCGCGTGGCGGTCGACGCCGTGTTCGACTCCGTTTCCGTGGTCACTACCTTCAAGAAGGAACTGGCCGCGGCCGGCGTCATCTTCTGCTCGATCTCGGAAGCGATCCGTGAGCATCCGGAGCTGGTGCAGAAATATCTGGGCTCGGTCGTGCCGACCACCGACAATTTCTACGCCACGCTGAATTCGGCGGTGTTCACCGACGGCTCGTTCGTCTTCGTGCCGAAGGGCGTGCGCTGCCCGATGGAGCTGTCGACCTATTTCCGCATCAACGAGAAGAACACCGGCCAGTTCGAGCGCACGCTGATCATCGCCGAGGAGGGAGCCTATGTCTCCTATCTCGAGGGCTGCACGGCGCCGCAGCGCGACGAGAACCAGCTGCATGCGGCTGTGGTCGAACTGATCGCGCTCGACGATGCCGAGATCAAATACTCGACGGTGCAGAACTGGTACCCCGGCGACGCCGAGGGCAAGGGCGGCATCTACAATTTCGTCACCAAGCGCGGCGACTGCCGCGGCGATCGCTCGAAGATCTCGTGGACGCAGGTCGAGACCGGCTCGGCCATCACCTGGAAATATCCGAGCTGCATCCTGCGCGGCGACGACTCCAGCGGCGAGTTCTATTCGATCGCGGTTTCGAACGGCTACCAGCAGGTCGACAGCGGCACCAAGATGATCCATCTCGGCAAGAACACGTCGAGCCGTATCATCTCCAAGGGCATTGCCGCCGGCTTCTCGCAGAACACCTATCGCGGCCAGGTCTCGGCGCACCGCAAGGCGGCCAATGCCCGCAACTTCACCAACTGCGACTCGCTTCTGATCGGCGACCAGTGCGGCGCGCACACCGTGCCTTACATGGAAGCCAAGAACGCGACGGCCAAGTTCGAGCACGAGGCGACGACGTCGAAGATTTCCGAGGACCAGAAGTTCTACGTCATGCAGCGCGGCATCCCCGAGGAAGAGGCGATCGCGCTGATCGTCAACGGCTTCGTCAAGGACGTCATCCAGCAACTGCCGATGGAGTTTGCCGTCGAGGCGCAGAAGCTGATCGGCATCAGCCTTGAGGGTTCGGTCGGCTGACCGCAAACGATATTCAGGAAAAAAATGATGCTTGAAATCAAGAATTTGCATGCCCGCATCGTCGATGACGGCACCGAGATCATCCGCGGCCTGAACCTGACGGTGAAAGCCGGCGAGGTCGCGGCCATCATGGGGCCGAACGGCTCGGGCAAGTCGACGCTGTCCTATATCCTGGCCGGCCGCGAGGACTATGAGGTGACCGAAGGCGACATCCTCTACAACGGCCAGTCGATCCTCGAAATGGATCCGGCCGAGCGCGCCACCGCCGGCATCTTTCTCGCCTTCCAGTATCCGATGGAGATACCGGGCGTGGCGACCATGGAATTCCTGAAAGTGGCGATGAACGAGCAGCGCAAGGCGCGCGGCGAGGAGCCGTTGAAGGTGCCGGAATTCCTCATGCGCGTGAAGGAAGCCGCCGCCTCGCTCAACATGGACATGAACATGCTGAAGCGGCCGCTCAATGTCGGCTTCTCCGGCGGCGAGAAGAAGCGCGCCGAGATCCTGCAGATGAAGCTTCTGGAGCCGAAGCTTTGCGTGCTCGACGAGACCGATTCCGGCCTCGATATCGACGCGCTCAAGATCGTCGCCGACGGCGTCAACGCGCTGCGCTCGCCGGAGCGTGCGATCGTCGTAATCACCCACTACCAGCGCCTGCTCGAGCACATCGTGCCGGATAGCGTGCACGTGCTCTACAGGGGCCAGGTCATCAAGTCGGGCGACAAGTCGCTGGCGCTCGATCTGGAAACCAACGGCTATGCCGGCGTGATCGGCGAAGCCGCGTGAGATGCCAGGAGGCGAGGCGAGAGCGATGAACATGCACGCACAGCCGCAGCGGACATTGGCCGAGACGGCGCTGATCGATGCCTTCGGCGAGCGGCTGTCGCTGCTGCCCGGCGACGGCGCGGTGATGGTCAAGCGCGACGACGCGATCGAGGCCATCAAGCACGGTCTGCCGACGCGGCGCATCGAATCCTGGCACTATACGGATCTGCGCCGGCTGCTGACCTCGGTGCCGGCCTTCGAGGCCGAGGCGGTCGCGAAGGCGCTCGAGCCCGTTCTCGACGGTTCCGCCGTGCTGCCGGTGCTGGGCGGTGTTTCGCAGACGAAGCTGCCTGTGATCGAGGGCGTCACGGTGCAGCGCCTGTCGGAAAAGCTGACCGACGGCAGCGTCGCGCCCGGGCTCGATCGCTATGGCGCCGACGACGCGATCGGCGCGCTGAACACGGCCTTCGTCGCCGACGGCTATTTCGTCGACATCGCCGACGGCACTGAACTGGAAAAGCCGATCGAGCTGCAGAATCTGCAGTCAGGCGGCCAGACGCATGTGCGGCTGCTGACGCGCGTCGGCGCCGGCGCCAAGGCGATCGTCGTCGAGCGCCAGGCGGGCGAGGGCGGCGATGCCCTTATCAGCTCGGTGAGCCAGCTCGTTCTCGACGAAGGCGCCGAGGTGACCTGGCTGATCGTGCAGGAGCAGCCGGACACGGCCACGCATCTCGCCCAGTTCAAGGCGCATATCGGCAAGGATGCGAAGCTGACACTGTTCGTCATGAACGCCGGCGGCAAGCTGGTGCGGCAGGAAGTCGTGGTCAGGACGACGGGCGAGGGCGCGGATTTCAAGCTGCGCGGCATCAACCTTCTGGCCGGCGACACGCATACGGACACCACCATGGTGCTCGACCATACCGTGCCGCACACGGCCTCGACCGAAGTGATGCGCAACGTGGTGACCGGCAAGGCGCGCGGCGTCTTCCAGGGGCGCATCAACGTGCACCAATACGCGCAGAAGACCAACGCCAAGATGGCCTGCAACACGCTGCTCCTATCGGACGACGGCGAGTTCTCGACCAAGCCGGAGCTGGAGATCTTCGCCGATGACGTCGTCTGCGGCCATGGCGCCACCGTCACAGAGATCGACCACAACCATCTGTTCTACCTGATGGCGCGCGGCATCGACGAGAAGACGGCGCGGGGCCTTCTGGTGAAGGCCTTCGTGGCTGAAGTGATCGAGGAACTGGACGACGAGGCGCTGGTCGACGCGCTGGAGGCGCGGCTAGACGGCTGGTTTTTGACGCACGGGTGAAAAGCGGTCGAGGCTTGGCCTCGACCGCACCCCTCATCCGTCTTGGCTACGCGCCAATCCACCTTCTCCCACAAGGGGAGAAGGTAAGGCGCTAGACCTTCTCCCCTTGTGGGAGAAGGTGGCCGAGCGAAGCTCGGTCGGATGAGGGGTGTTGGAAGGATCGCGGCCACGGCCGGCAAGGACTTCGAAATGGACCAGAAGATCGAAACCACTCCCTACGACGTCGAGGCGATCCGCCGCGACTTCCCGATCCTGTCGCGCCAGGTCTATGGCAAGCCGCTGGTCTATCTCGACAATGGCGCTTCGGCGCAGAAGCCGCAGGTGGTGCTCGACACGATCCAGCACGCCTATTCCCAGGAATATGCCAACGTCCATCGCGGCCTGCATTTCCTGTCGAACGCTGCCACCGACGCCTATGAGAAGGCGCGGGAAACGGTGCGCCGCTTCCTCAACGCGCCGAGCACCGACAATATCGTCTTCACCTCCAACACCACTTCGGCGATCAACACCGTCGCCTATGGCTGGGGCATGCCAAGGATCGGCGAGGGCGATGAGATCGTGCTCTCTATCATGGAGCACCACTCCAACATCGTGCCCTGGCATTTCATCCGCGAGCGGCAGGGCGCCAAGCTCGTCTGGGTACCGGTCGACGATCTCGGCGCCTTCCACATCGAGGAATTCGAGAAGCGGCTGACCAACCGCACCAAGCTCGTCGCCATCACCCACATGTCCAACGCGCTGGGCACGGTGACGCCGATCAAGGAGATCGTGCGCATCGCCCACGCGCGCGGAATTCCCGTACTCGTCGACGGCAGCCAGAGCGCCGTGCACATGGCCGTAGACGTCCAGGACCTCGACTGCGATTTCTTCGTCTTCACCGGCCACAAGGTTTATGGCCCGTCGGGCATCGGCGTGCTCTACGGCAAGAAGCACCTCTTGGAAGAGATGCGGCCCTTCATGGGCGGCGGCGAGATGATCGAGGAGGTGACGCAGGACATCGTCACCTACAACGAGCCGCCGCACCGTTTCGAGGCCGGCACGCCGCCGATCGTGCAGGCGATAGGGCTGGGCGCGGCGCTCGAGTACATGGAGAGGGTCGGCCGCGAACGCATCGCCGCGCATGAGGCGGACCTCAAGAATTACGCACATGAGCGGCTGCGCGCGATCAACTCGCTGCGCATCTTCGGCGACGCGCCGGGCAAGGGCGCCATCATCTCGTTCGAATTGCAGGGCATCCATGCCCATGACGTGTCGATGGTGATCGACAGGCAGGGCGTGGCAGTGCGGGCGGGCACCCATTGCGCCCAACCGCTGTTGAAACGCTTCGGCGTGACCTCCACATGCAGGGCATCGTTCGGCATGTATAACACCAGGGCCGAAGTCGACGCTTTGGCCGATGCGCTGGAAAAGGCGCGAAAGTTCTTCGGGTGATGACCATGGACGATGTGAGCACCACCGCAGAGACCGCAGCGGAAACCGCCGGGAACGGCGTCGTCTCGGCCTCGGCGATCCCCGCCGACGAGCTGGCGCGGTTGACCGACGACATCGTGTCGGCGCTGAAGACGGTCTACGATCCGGAAACTGTC
>NZ_RZSL01000312.1:0-7279 GCF_003997355.1 Mesorhizobium sp. M1E.F.Ca.ET.041.01.1.1
GCACCGTGCTGCGTGGACTGATGATCCTGCCCTGGGCGCTGCCGACCGTCGTCAACGCCACGCTCTGGCGGCTGATCTACAATCCCGAATATGGCGCGCTGAACGCAGCCCTTACGCAACTGCATCTGATCGACAGCTACCGGTCCTGGCTGGGCGAGCCCGGAACGGCGCTCGCGGCGCTGATCGTCGCCGATTGCTGGAAGAATTTTCCGCTGGTGGCCCTCATTGCGCTCGCCGCCCTGCAGGCGGTGCCGCGCGACATCAACGCCGCAGCACTTGTCGACGGCGCCGGTCCCTTCGCGCGCTTCCGCTTCGTCATCCTGCCCTATCTTGCCGGCCCGCTGATGGTGGCACTTGTGCTGCGCACCATCGAAGCCTTCAAGGTCTTCGACATCATCTGGGTGATGACCCGCGGCGGGCCGGCCAACAGCACCCGCTCGCTGTCGATCCTCGTTTACCAGGAGGCCTTCTCGTTCCAGCGTGCCGGCTCCGGCGCCTCGCTGGCGCTGATCGTCACCTTGCTCGTCACCACGCTTGCCGTCGCCTATGCGGCGCTGGTCAGGAACACCGCGGGGAGCGCCGCCTGATGGAACGCAAGTCCCCGCTTTTCACAGCTTTCATCTACGCCTGCGCCATCCTGCTTGCCGCCGTGATCCTGGCCCCGCTCGTCTGGCTCTTCGTCATGAGCATTTCGCCGGCGGCCGATCTCGCCGCCAAGCCGCTGCACTGGTGGCCGCAAAGCGCCGACTTCTCCCGCTACGCGCAACTTTTGTCGACGGTCGAAAACAGCGCCGGCGCCGCCTTCACCGCATCGCTGCGCAACAGCCTCGAGGTCGCGGGCATGGCGACGCTCGCCGCCATCCTGCTTGCGGTGCCGGCCGGCTGGGCAGTTTCGCGCACACCTGCGGTCGGCTGGTCGCTGTCCATGGTGATCGCCACCTATATGCTGCCGCCGGTGGCGCTCTCCGTGCCGCTCTATATGGGGCTCTCCTATCTCGGCCTGCTCAACAACGTCTTCGGCCTGGCGCTGATCTACCTGACGATCCTGGCGCCCTTCACCACCTGGCTGATGAAATCGGGCTTCGATGCCATCCCGCGCGAGATCGAGGCCGCCGCCATGATCGACGGCGCCGGGCTGTTCCAGACCTGGCGCATCCTGACCTTGCCGCTGGCTGCGCCCGTGGTGGCGACATCGGCGCTGTTTGCCGTGCTGCTGGCCTGGGACGAGTTCTTCTATGCCCTGCTCTTCACTTCGGACCAGCGGGCAAAGACCTTGACGGTCGCCATCGCCGATCTCGCCGGCGGCCGCGTTTCCGACTACGGGCTGATCGCCACCGCCGGCGTGCTCGCTGCCTTGCCGCCGGTGCTGATCGGCCTCGTCATGCAGCGCGCGCTGATCTCGGGCCTGACCAGCGGCGGTGTGAAAGGATAACAAAGGATAGTGATGACTGCGGAAAAACCTCGACCGGCAGGGCTTGTCGCAATCGACCGCGAGATGGCGCGCCAACATGGGGACGCGCTTGCCTCGTTCAAGAACAACGAGGATGCCGCCGGCCAGGTCGCGGCCTCGATCAGGCGGAACGGCAGGCTGATCCTGCTCGGCATGGGTGCCTCGCATGCGGTTGCCCGCGCTGTCGAGCCGCTTTATCGCGCGCACAGCATCGATGCCATCGCGATGCCGCTGTCCGAGCAGCTCGGCCAGCCCTTGCCGCTTGCCGGCAAGACGGTGCTCGTCACCTCGCAATCCGGAGAAAGCGCGGAGGTGGTGCGGTGGTTCTCTGAGCCTGGCCAGCGCGCCGACACCTTCGGCCTGACGCTGGAAGCCGGCTCCTTCCTCGGCCGGACGGTTCCTTGCCTTGTCGGCGCCGGCGGCACCGAGCTTGCCTTCGCCGCGACGCGCAGCCTGACCGTGACCTTCGCCTTGCATCTGGCGATCCTCTCGGCGCTCGGGGACGATCCCGCGCCAGCGCTTGCGGCGCTGGAAGCCCCGGAAGCTATCGCGATCGACGCCGCGCTGGCGGCACTGAACGAGGTGGCGACCGTCGTCACTTCCGGCCGCAGCCTGCAGGGGCTGGCCGAAGCGCTGGCGCTCGGCCTCACCGAACTGTCGCGCCTGCCATGCTATTCGCTCGAAGGCGGCCAGCTTCGCCACGGACCGATGGAAATGCTCGGTCCAAAAATCGGCGTCATTCTCTTTCGCGGCGAGGATCCGACATCCGACCTCGTCACCGCGATGGCGCTTTCCGTCGTCGAGGCAGGCGCGCGGCTGATCATCTTCGACGCCTCGGGCAAGCCGCCGGTCGGTGACGCGGTCACGCTGGCTTTCAAACCAGCGTCCGGGCTGGCGGCGATCTTCGCCATGCTGCCGGTGGCGCAGCGCCTGATGATCGCCTTCGCCGATGCCCGTGTCGACAATGCCGGGACGCCGGTCCGCACCACCAAGATCACGCGGAGCGAATGATGCGGCCGCTTGCGGTGATCGGCAACGTCAATGTCGACCTGATCGTCGGCCCGGTCGCGCCATGGCCGAAGGCGGGAACCGAGACCGTCGTGGATCATGACGACCTGCGCGTCGGCGGCCAGGCCGGCAACACAGCGCTAGCCTGGCAGGCGCTGGGCATCGATTTCGATATCGCCGCCAATCTCGGCGACGACCAGTTCGGTCGCTGGCTGCGCGAGGCTTTCGGCTCGCGTGCCGAGAAATGGCCGGTGCGTCCGGAGGGCACGACGCTGTCGGTCGGCATGACGCACCCGGACGGAGAACGCACTTTCTTCACCACACGCGGTCATCTGCCCCGCTTCAGCCTGGACGACGTTCTTGCCGTTCTCGACGGCAAGCGGCTTTCCGGCGGCTACGCGCTCATTTGCGGCTCCTTCCTGACCGATGACCTCACCCGAGACTACGGCGCCTTTTTCGACTGGGCGGAGGCGCATCATATCGCCGTCGCGCTCGATACCGGCTGGCCGATCGACGGCTGGACGGCGAAGAACTGCAACGCCACCCGAGATTGGCTGTCGCGCTGCGAGTTGGCCCTCTTCAACGAGGTCGAGACGACGACGCTGGCCGGGCTGGCAAGTCCGGCGGACGCCGCGCGCAAGATCCGCGACGGAATGAGGAAGGGCGCGACTGTCGTGGTCAAGCGCGGGCCCGACGGCGCGATCGCCATCGGCGCCGACGGCCAACTCATCGAAGTCCCGGCGCCCCGTGTGAAAGTCGTCGACACGATCGGCGCCGGCGATGTCTTCAACGCCGCCTTCCTCGCCGCGCTGGCGCGGGAGCGGCCGCTGGCCAACTGCCTTTCCGCCGCGATCCGGGTGGCCTCACGCGCCATCTCCACCTTGCCCCGCGACTATGGCGGGCCGATGCTTTTCGAGGAAGCCGTCAATGAGCGCGCTTGAAATCCGCGATATCCGCAAGAGCTACGGCAGCGTCGAAACCCTGAAAGGCATCGACATCTCGCTTGAGAGTGGCGAGTTCCTGGTGTTGCTCGGCTCGTCCGGCTGCGGCAAGTCGACCTTGCTCAACATCATTGCCGGGCTCGCCGAGGCGACCAGTGGCGACGTGCTGATCGGCGGCCGCTCGGTGCTCGGCGTGCATCCCAAGAACCGCGACATCGCCATGGTCTTCCAGTCCTATGCGCTTTATCCAAACCTGACCGTGAGCCGCAACATCGGCTTCGGCCTGGAGATGCGAAAAGTCCCCGCGGACGAACGCGACAAGGCGGTGCGTGAGGCAGCCAAGCTCCTGCAGATCGAAAGCCTGCTCGACCGCAAGCCCGGCCAGCTTTCCGGCGGCCAGCGCCAGCGCGTCGCCATCGGCCGGGCGCTGGTGCGCAAGCCGCAGGTATTCCTGTTCGACGAGCCGCTCTCCAATCTCGACGCCAAGCTGCGTCTCGAGATGCGCACCGAGCTCAAGCGCCTGCACGAGATGCTGCGGACCACGGTCGTCTATGTCACGCACGACCAGATCGAGGCGATGACGCTGGCGAGCCGCATCGCCGTCATGCGCGACGGCCGCATCGAACAGCTCGGCACGCCGGAGGAGATCTACAACCAGCCGGCGACCCTCTATGTCGCCGGCTTCGTCGGCGCGCCTGCGATGAACGTGCTGGAAGCGGTGGTTGAGGATGGCAAGCTTGCCATAGCCGGCACCGACACGCGACTGGCGTTGCCGCCCCGTTACGCGAGCGCGGCCCGGAACGGCGCCAAAGTCGTTGTCGGGATCAGGCCCGAAGCGCTCCGCCTCGGGTCAGGCACTGGCGCCGAATTGTCGCTGCCCGTCGAGATCGATGTGGTCGAGCTGACCGGGCCCGAGCAGGTCACCACAGCCCGGATCGGCGCGCAGAGGCTCACGGCAACCTTGCCGCCGCGGAGCCGCGTTGCCAAGGGCCAGCCATGCGCCTTTGCCTTCGATGAAGACGCGCTTCGCCTGTTCGATCCAGCGACAGGCAAGGCTTTCCGAGGAGCAGTATCGAGCGGTTCAGCTTCTCCAAGCTGAACCGCTCGCATGTCTCAGTCGATGTCGAACGACACGCCCTGCGCCAAGGGCAGCGCCTTCGAGAAGTTCACCGTGTTGGTGGCCCGGCGCATATAGGCCTTCCAGGCGTCCGAGCCGCTCTCACGGCCGCCGCCGGTTTCCTTCTCGCCGCCGAATGCGCCGCCGATCTCGGCGCCGGAGGTGCCTATATTGACGTTGGCAATGCCGCAATCCGATCCGTCGACGCCGAGGAAGCGTTCCGATTCCTGCAGGTCGCGGGTGAAGATCGAGGACGACAGGCCGGCGCCCACAGCATTGTGCAGGTCGAGCGCCTCGTCGAAATCGGAATATTTCATCACGTAGAGGATCGGCGCGAAGGTTTCTTCCGTCACAGGTGACACCTGCTTCGGCATCTCGACCAGCGCCGGATGCACATAGTAGGCGTCGGGGTGGCCGTTCTCGAACCGCGTGCCGCCGGTCACCTTGCCGCCATGTGCTTCGGCTTCCTTCAGCGCCTTCTGCATGTTGTCGAAGGCGGCCTTGTCGATCAACGGTCCGACCAGCGCCGACGTCTCCAGCGGATTGCCGACCGAGACGCTCTGATAGGCCTTCTTCAGGCGCGGCAGCAGCGCGTCGTAGACGCTCTCATGCACGAACAGGCGCCGCAGAGTCGTGCAGCGCTGGCCGGCGGTGCCCATGGCGCCGAAGGCAATGGCGCGCAGCGCCATGTCGAGATCGGCGGTCGGGCAGACGATGCCGGCATTGTTGCCGCCAAGCTCCAGCACGGCGCGGGCGAAGCGCTTCGCCAGCCGCGGACCGACCTCGCGGCCCATACGGGTCGAGCCGGTGGCAGACACGAGCGGCACCTTGGGATGATCGACCAGCACCTCGCCGACGGCGCGGTCGCCGATCAGCACCTGGAGCAGGCCTTCCGGGGCATCGGCGCCGAAGCGCTTCACGGCACGCTTGAAGACCGCGTCGCAGGCAAGCGCCGTCAACGGCGTCTTTTCCGACGGCTTCCACACCACCGCGTCGCCGCAGACGAGCGCGAGCGCCGCGTTCCACGACCATACCGCGACCGGGAAGTTGAAGGCCGAAATGACGCCGACGACACCGAGCGGATGCCAGGTTTCCATCATGCGGTGACCGGGCCGCTCGGTGGCGATGGTCAGGCCGTAGAGCTGGCGCGAAAGGCCGACGGCGAAATCGCAGATGTCGATCATCTCCTGCACCTCGCCGAGCCCCTCGGACGGGATCTTGCCGACCTCGATCGACACCAGCCGGCCGAGTTCCGCCTTGTGCGCGCGCAATTCCTCGCCAAGCAGGCGCACCAATTCGCCCCGCTTCGGCCCAGGCACCAGCCGCCAGGCCTGGAAGGCCTTGTGCGCGGCGTCGATGGCCTTGCTTGCATCGGCGGCAGAAATCGTCTTCAGCGCCGCGATCTGCTCGCCCGTCACCGGGCTGCGCACGACGAGGTCGCCGCCGGAAAGCGCGTCCTTGGCGACGCCAAGTTTCTCCAGAAGTGAGGCCGTTTCCTTCGCTATCGTCATTTTTGTCCCTTTCAGATCCCGCCCGGATATGGCGAGCGTCGAAGCCTTGCGCCATGCTTGGCGCGCCCTCCGGCACGTCCAGGCGCTTTGATGGCGTGGCATTACTCGTTTCAGGGAAAAACCGCCACCCCGGCATGGTCCAAGCCCGGCTCGCAAAATTGGGCCAGGCGCCGGAGGGGGGATCAGCGGGCTTTGTGGACCGGCTTTTCGGCGCTTTCCTTGATCAGCCTGTCAATGTGCATGCGGATGTGAGCGGCCTCGGCGGCGGTGTTGGCTAAAGCGATCGCACGGTCGAAGGCCACGCGCGCCTCCTCATTGCGGCCAAGCTGCATCAACAGTCCGCCCCTCAGGCCGAAGAAGTGGAAATAGCCGGACAGCCTGTCTTCCAGCGGCTCGATCATGGCGAGCGCGGCTTCAGGTCCGCTCACCTTGCTCACCGCGACGGCGCGGTTGAGCGTCACCACCGGCGAGGGCTGCATCTGCTCGAGCAGGCCGTAGAGCAGGTCGATCTCGGTCCAGTCGGTATCCTCGGGCGTCGCCGCGCGCGCATGCAACGCCGCGATCGCCGCCTGCACCTGGTAGGGGCCGGGCTTGCGATGGCGCAGCGCCTTGTCCACCAAGGCCAGGCCTTCGTCGATCATCTTGCGGCTCCACAGCGACCTGTCCTGATCCTCGAGCAGCACGATCTCGCCATTCTCGTCGAAGCGCGCCGGCGCGCGCGCATGCTGGAGAAGCAGCAGCGCCGTCAGACCCATGATCTCGGGCTCGGTCTGAAAGAGCCTGAGCAGCAGCCGGGCAAGCCGGATCGCTTCCTCGCACAGTGGCGCGCGAGCCGGCGCCTCGCCGCTGTTGGTCGAGTAACCTTCGTTGAAGATGAGGTAGATCATGGCGGCGACCGCCGCGAGACGCTCCGACCGCTCGACCGCGCCTGGCGTCTCGAACGGCACGCCGGCGTCCGCGATGCGCGCCTTGGCACGGGTGATGCGCTGCTCCATGGCGCTTTCGCCGACAAGAAAGGCGCGCGCGATCTGTTTGACGGTGATGCCGGAGACGATGCGCAGCGCCACTGCGATCTGCTGTGTCGCCGGCAGGTCCGGATGACAACAGATGAACAAGAGCCGCAGGATGTCGTCGCGATAATGCGCGCCGTCCAGCCGCTCGGCCATATCGCCTTCGGCGTCATCGAGATCGGAGATCTGGTCCTCTTCCGGCAGCGGCGCCTGCTTGGAGCGCTTGCGCACCGCGTCGATGC
>NZ_RZSL01000313.1:0-7279 GCF_003997355.1 Mesorhizobium sp. M1E.F.Ca.ET.041.01.1.1
GGCCATAGTTGCGGCCCTCACCGAGCAGCGCCGCCAGATGCGCCTGCCAGAACCCGTCCTTCAGCCTGAGATTGACGAAGCCCGGCCCGGCGACGTCGGCGGACGCGATATCGGCATCGGCGCGCAGCACCTCGACCAGCTTCTCGGCAAGAGCGCGCGGGTTCTGTCCGGTGGGTTTCGCCAGCACCATCGCCGCATTGGTGGCAAGGTCGCCGTGGCTGGCGTCGCGCGGCGGCTCGACCGCGATGCGCGACAGATCCGGCGATGCGCCATCCTTGCCCTTCAGATCAAGGGTTTCGACGGCTTTTACGATCCGCGCGTTGAAATCGGCGAAGATATTCATCGGGTATGCTCTGGAAAATTGGTTATCGGACCGCCCGGAAGAGTCCGCTTCGAAACTCGCCCCGATGAGTCAGATGGCGTGGCTTTCGAGAACCGGAGCGGACATTTAAGTCCGTGAGCACCGGAAGCGGAGAAAGTCGCGTCAGATGGCCGCCAGGGTAGAGTTTCGAAGCGGGCTCTAGCTCAAATCGGGCGTATGGTCAAACAATCGCCTGTGCTCCTTGAGCGCATAGGTGTCGGTCATGCCTGCCAGGAAGTCCGCAACGCTGCGCGCCTTGATGCGATCTTCAGCGCGGTCGAGCCCTTCGCGCCATCCGTCGGGCATGGCGCGCGGATCGGCGAAATAGACATCGAACAGGTCGCGAACGATCCGTTCGGCGTCGGCCCGCACACGCATCACTTCGGCATGCCGATAGAGATGCTTGTAGAGAAAGGCCTTCAACTCCTTCTCTTCGGCAGCCATGCTTGCGGAGAAGGTGACCATCGTCTCGCCCGCCGCCCTCACCGCATCCGCGCTCTCCGGCTTGAGGCGCTCGATATTGGCGGTGGCGGAAGCAATCACATCCTCCACCATCAACGTGATCTGCCGGCGCATCAGCTCGTGGCCGGTGCGCACGTCATCGAGCTGCGGGGAGCGGGCGCGCACGCCCTTCAGGATCGAGCCCGGCAGGCCGACGTCCTCCAGCATGTCCAGCGTCAGGAAGCCGGAGCGCAGGCCGTCATCGATGTTATGGCTGTTGTAGGCAATGTCGTCGGCGATCGCCGCGCACTGCGCCTCGATGCCGGCGAAGCGGTCGAGCTCGAGGTCGTGCAGTTCGGAGTAATCGCGGATCGCCTGCGGCACGGGACCCTTGAGCCCTTTCCCGCTTGCGTCGGTCAGCGGCCCATTGTGCTTGACCAGCCCCTCCAGCGTTTCCCAGGTGAGGTTCAGCCCGTCGAAATCGGCGTAACGCCGCTCGAGCCTGGTGACGATGCGCAGCGACTGCGCATTGTGGTCGAACCCGCCCCAGGCAGCCATCTTCTCGTTCAGCGCCTCCTCGCCGGTATGGCCGAAGGGCGTATGGCCGAAATCATGGACCAGGGCGACGGCTTCGGCGAGGTCCTCGTCGCCGCGCAGCGCCCGCGCCAAGGCGCGGGCGATCTGCGCCACCTCGATCGAATGCGTCAGCCTGGTGCGATAGTGGTCGCCTTCATGCGCGACGAACACCTGCGTCTTATGTTTCAGCCGGCGAAAGGCGGTGGAATGGATGATGCGGTCGCGGTCGCGCTGGAACGGCGTGCGGGTCGGGCTTTCGGGCTCGTCGAACAGCCGGCCGCGCGACCGCGCCGGATCGCTCGCATAGACGGCGCGCGGCCGATAGCCGAATCCGATATCGCCGAGAGCGTCCTTGCTCATTCGCCCACCAGTTGACTTGCCCCCGCCCGCTTCATACCTATCATGGGAAACCGAAAGCAAGGTGACGCCGATGGGCGCGGATGCCAAGACTGCCATGAAGGTCGAGATGACCGACGCCGCCGCGAAGCGGATCGCCAAGATTGTCGCTGGCGAACCCGGCAAGAGCGCCTTGCGCGTTTCCGTCGAAGGCGGCGGCTGCTCCGGCTTCTCCTACAAGTTCGATCTCGTCGACAGTCGCAACGACGACGACGTCGCCATCGAGAAGGACGGCGCGACGATCCTGATCGACGACCTCTCGCTGGTCTATATGGGCGGCTCGGTGATCGACTTCGTCGACGACCTGATGGGCCAGTCCTTCCAGATCAGGAACCCGAACGCCGTCGCCTCCTGCGGCTGCGGCACCAGTTTTTCCGTCTGAACGATCCGATGCCTGCGATCGGCGCGGTCCGCCAGGTCGCGCTGTCGGCCGGGCGCGATCTCGATGCGACGCTGGCCTTCTGGCAGGGCGTGCTCGGCATGAGCGTGCATGCGCGCTACGATCCGCCGGGCATTGCCTTCATCATGGCCGGCGATGTGCGGCTCCTCTTCGCCGACGGCGTGCCGCCCGGCACCGTCTATCTCGACATTGCCGGTCTCGAGGCCTTCCATGCCGAGACGAAGGCCGCCGGTATTCCCTTCACCGCGCCGCCCGCGCTCGTGCACCGCGACACCGAGGGCCGGTTCGGTCCAGCGGGGGAAAGCGAATGGATGGCCTTTCTAAAGGATCCCGCAGGCAATACGATCGGCCTTGTCGAGCGCCTTGCGCCGGAACGAGATTGAGGTCCCCATGAAGATCGTCACCTGGAACATCAACGGCGTTCGCGCCCGCATCGGCAACCTCACCCACTGGCTGACCGAGAGCGCGCCGGACATCGTGTGCCTGCAGGAGATCAAGACCCTCGACGATCAGTTCCCGCGCGCCGAGATCGAGGCGCTGGGCTACAATGTCGAGACCAACGGCCAGAAGAGCTTCAACGGCGTCGCCATCCTCTCGAAGCTCCCCTTCGACGAAGTCAATCGCGGCTTGCCCGGCGACGATGCCGACGACCACGCGCGCTTTATCGAAGGCGTTTTCTCGACCGACAAAGGCGCCCTGCGCGTCGCCTCGCTCTATCTGCCGAACGGCAACCCGGTCGATGACGAGCGGAAGTTTTCCTACAAGCTGGCATGGATGGCGAGGCTGGAGCGCTGGGCGCAAGAACGGCTGAGGCTCGAGGAAGCGCTGGTGCTCGCCGGCGACTACAACGTCATCCCCGAGCGCGCCGACGCCAGGTTCCCCGACAACTGGCTCGGCGACGCGCTGTTCCAGCCGGAGACGCGGCAGGCCTTCCGCCGCCTGAAGAACCTCGGCTTCACCGAGGCCGTGCGCGCCGTCACCGACTCTGCCGATGTCTATACCTTCTGGGACTATCAGGCCGGCGCCTGGCAGAAGAACAACGGCATCCGCATCGATCATCTTCTGCTGTCGCCCGAGGCCGCCAACCGCTTTTCATCGGCCTCGGTCGAAAAGCATGTGCGCGCCTGGGAAAAACCCTCCGACCATGTGCCGGTGGCTATCGATCTCGCCTTGCAGCCGGCCTGAAGAAGCTATTCAGGTAACTCTCGCAGAACCCTGATATTGCCACAAATCGCGCGTTTGATGCGGGCTGTTGCGGGGGTTCGATGACGATCCGATTTGTTCTTTGCCCGATCGGCGTTGCGCTGGCATTTGCCACACCGGCGCCGGTGCTGGCCGCCCAAGCGTGCCTTGCCAACGGCAAATCGTTCAAGGTCGGCGAGACAGCCTGCCTGACTGTTGCCGGCGAAAGTCACCTTGCGCGCTGCGACATGGTTCTCAACAACACGTCCTGGACGAAGGTCAAGGACGTGTGCCCCGGCGAAAGCCAGGCGCCGAAATTGCACCCAACCTCGATATCGACGCCGACGCCAAGCGTGGTGCCGACGGAACCTACCGAGAACTGAGGAGCTGCCGATCTCCCCCCAAAGGGGGAGATTTGGCGCCGCTTACTGGTCGCCGTTGTTGCCCTTGGTCAGGATGTCGTCGGCGAGTGAAATCGCCGTGCGGCGGTCCGCCTCGCCGGCGGCGGCGAAGGCTTCTTCCTGCATGCTGCGGATCCAGGGCTGATCGGCCGGCGGAGCCCGCTCAAGTGCGGCCGTCATCATCGCCAGGCCGCGCACGACCTTGCCGCTCTGGAACAAGAGATTGCCGAGCGTCGCCTGCGCGCCGGCATGTCCCTTTTCGGCCGCGAGCTGCAGCCAGCGTCCGGCCTGCTTGACGCTGGCCTTCACACCGCCCTCGCCCTTCAGGAACATCTGGCCGATCTCGAACTGGGCGTTCGGGTTGCGGTAGTTGGCGGCGGCGCGCATGTAATATTCCTGCGCCGCGACCTCGTTTTCCTCGACCGGGCTGCCGGGAATGCCTTTGCGCAGATAGTCGCCGAGCGCCACAAGCGCGTCCGAGACATAGCTTTCCTCGGGCGAGCCCGGCTCGACATCCTGGTCGACGATCTCCGAGAAGAACTTGAAGGCCGCGTAGTCGTCGCGCGCCACGCCGTCGCCTTCGGCATACATGCGCGCAAGCTTCCAGGTGGCGCCGATCTGGCCGTTCTCGGCGGCGTATTTATAGGCCTCGACCGCCTGGTCCTTGTGGCCGTTCTTGTAGGCGGAAAAGCCGAACTGGAACACGGCCCACGGGCTCGACTGCGGCTTCACGCCGGTCTTGTCGTCGAACACCTTGTCGTCGAAGGCCATGGCCTGTCCGACGGCGCCCAAGGTCGCGACAGCGACCAGTGCCGGCAAGACAAATGACCTCAACACCTCAAATGTCCGCATAGCAGTGTGTTTCTTTCGCACCGCCCGGATGGGTGACCGCGCCGTCGCGGGCCGACCCTACGGTCTGCGCATATTTCCAGATCGCGCCGGACTGATAGTCGGTCTTGCGCGCCTTCCATTTCTTTGCCCGTGCCGCCAGTTCGGCATCCGACAGCGCCACCTCGATCGTGCCTTTCACGGCGTCGATCGAAATCACGTCGCCATCCTTGACGAGCCCGATCGGCCCGCCGACCGCCGCCTCCGGCCCGACATGGCCGATACAGAAGCCGCGCGTGGCGCCGGAGAAGCGTCCGTCCGTGATCAGCGCTACCTTGCCGCCCATGCCCTGGCCGTAGAGCGCCGCCGTCGTCGACAGCATCTCGCGCATGCCCGGTCCGCCGCGCGGCCCCTCGTAGCGGATGACGAGAACCTCGCCTTCGTGATAGTTGCGCTGCGTGACCGCTTCGAAGCACTCCTCTTCCGAATCGAAGCAGCGCGCCGGGCCTGAGAATTTCAGCTCCGACATGCCGGCGACCTTCACGATCGCGCCTTCGGGGGCAAGGTTGCCCTTCAAGCCCACAACGCCGCCTGTCTTGGTGATTGGCCGATTGGCGGGACGCACAACATCCTGGCTGTCATTCCAGGCAACATGCTCCATGTTTTCGGCCAAAGTGCGGCCAGTGACCGTCATGCAATCGCCGTGCAGGTAGCCGTGGTCGAGCAGCGTCTTCATCAGGAGTGGAATGCCGCCGGCCTCGAACATGTCCTTGGCGACATATTTGCCGCCGGGCTTGAGATCGGCGATGTAGGGCGTCTTCTCGAAGATCGCCGCCACGTCGAAAAGGTCGAACTTGATGCCGGCCTCATGCGCGATCGCCGGCAGATGCAGCGCCGCGTTGGTCGAGCCGCCGGTGGCCGACACGACCGTCGCGGCATTCTCCAGCGCCTTGCGGGTGATGATGTCGCGCGGCCGGATGTTCTTGGCGATCAGCTCCATGACCTTCTCGCCGGAGGCGAAATTGAAGCGGTCGCGCATCTCGTAGGGCGCCGGCGCGCCGCAGGAATAGGGCAAAGCCAGGCCGATCGCCTCGGCGACGGTCGCCATGGTGTTGGCGGTGAACTGGGCGCCGCAGGAACCCGCCGACGGACAGGCCGCCTGCTCTATCTCGAGCAGTTCCGCATCGGAGATCGTGCCGACCGAATGCTGGCCGACCGCCTCGAACACGTCCTGCACGGTGATCTGCCGGCCGCGATAGCTGCCGGGCAGGATCGAGCCGCCATAGATGAAGATCGACGGCACGTTGAGGCGGACCATCGCCATCATCATGCCGGGCAGCGACTTGTCGCAGCCGGCCAAGCCGACCAGCGCGTCGTAGCAATGGCCGCGCATGGTGAGCTCGACCGAATCGGCGATCACCTCGCGCGACACCAGCGACGACTTCATGCCCTGATGGCCCATGGCGATGCCGTCGGTGACGGTGATGGTGCAGAATTCGCGCGGCGTGCCGTTGGCGGCCGCTACGCCCTTCTTGACCACCTGCGCCTGGCGCATCAGCGAGATGTTGCAGGGCGCGGCCTCGTTCCAGCAACTGGCGACGCCGACCAGCGGCTGCGCGATCTCGGCCGCCGACAGTCCCATGGCGTAGAGGTACGAGCGATGCGGCGCGCGCGCCGGACCAACGGTCACGTAGCGGCTGGGCAGCTTGGCCTTGGAGATCACCCTGGCGTCCATACTCGTCCTTGCCGCCCCTCAATGCGGCCTGCCTCATCGCCGGGCCAACCTGGCACGCATCCCGAGACCTATTCGAGTTGCTCCGGGTTTATGGCGGGAAATGGGCAGTTCCCCCGACCTGACTTCTAGCGCAGGGGTTGTTCATAAACTGTTGCTAAAACGTCACAATTGTGAAGGGCGCGGTTTGTGACCCGCATATGCAACATAACGTCGGCCGATCGGGCCAGGCCGTTGATTGCACAACGAAAAAGGCCGGGCATTGCCCGGCTTTTTTCCCAATCCTTCGTGGCGACTTAGAACTTGATCTTTACGCCGCCCGAAATCGCGGTGACCAGATCGTTGCCGAAGTCGTAGCTGGCATCCGCCCCGACGACTTTGCCGTTCTCGCCAATCAATATCCCTGAATGGCCGCTGGTCATCACGCCAATCGCACCAGCCAGCCGAACCTCGATATTCGGCTTCGGCGTGTAGGCGACGCCGCCGCCCAGCGTCCAGGTATCGGTCTGGGCACCATAACCATGCGAGGTGCCGCGATCCCAAGAAAGCTGACCAGCGGCGCTCCACTGATCGTTGAACTTGTGGCCGATGCCGCCTGAAACCGTCCAGCCGTCCCGATACATCAGGTCAAGCGAGGTCACCTCTGCTGGAGAATTCGTGAAGCAAAGCGCGGCGGGAACACCCACAGGGCAGATCGGCACGCTCTGCAGCACGCTCCAGTTGACCCACTTGATCGAACCGAAGGCGAGCCAGCCCGGCGCGACGCCCGACTGTAATTTCAATTCCACCACATCCGGCATGTATTGCGTCGAGCCGTAGATCGGGATCGTACCCAAGCCAACATTCGTCAAGTCCAGCGTGCCCGAGATGTTGTCGAGCTTGACCTTCGAATTGTAGACGAGGCTCGCGCGCAGCGCGATGTCAGGGATTTCATAGGCGATGCCGGCGCGCCAGCCCCAGCC
>NZ_RZSL01000314.1:0-7263 GCF_003997355.1 Mesorhizobium sp. M1E.F.Ca.ET.041.01.1.1
TTGTTCGTGCGTGCCAAGGTCGTTGACCGCGACGGTAAGCCAATTGCCGGCGCCGAAGTGGATGTCTGGCATGCATCTCCCGTCGGTCTTTATGAAAACCAGGACCCGGACCAGGCCGAGATGAACTTGCGCGGCAAATTCACGACCGACGAGCAAGGTCGGTTCTGGTTCAGGACCGTCAAGATGGTCGGGTATCCGATACCGGTCGATGGCGTGGTCGGACGCCTGCTCAAAGCTCAGGGACGCCATCCGTACCGACCAGCGCACCTGCACGCACTGATCTTCAAGCATGGATACAAGACGCTGATTTCCCAGGTCTTCGATCCCAGCGACCCGAACATCGACTCCGATGTTCAGTTCGGTGTCACGGCAGCGCTGACCGGCGACTTCATCCGTCATGAGGAGCCCCATCCGACCGAAGCGTATATTCCTGGTCCGTGGTTCTCGCTCGACTACACCTATGCCATGGAGCCCGGCGAAGCCGTTTTGCCGCGTCCCCCGATCAAATAGATCACGATCAGCAGAGCAAACGATATGATCACCGAAGAAGAACGCCGGGCCGCGGCAGACGCGCTGCTCAAAGCTGAAATCGAGCGCAAGCCGATCATACAGCCTAGCGAGACCTACCCGAACCTCGAGCTCGAGGATGCCTACCGAATTCAGGCTTTGTGGGCGGAGGCGAGGGTAGCCAAGGGCGCACGGATCGTCGGGCATAAGATTGGCCTGACGTCACGCGCAATGCAGATGGCTTCGAAGATGACGGAGCCGGACTACGGCTGCATTCTTGACGATGCGCTTTACAACGACGGAGCGCAGATCAGGGCTGACTTGTTTATCAAGCCGCGCCTCGAGGTCGAGTTGGCCTTTGTTATGGGTGAGGATCTCGTCGGGTCCGGCACCAGGATCTATGACGTCATGCGTGCGACCGAGTTCGTTGTCCCGGCGCTCGAGATTATCGACTACCGGACCGAAGTCCCTCGAGCGATCACGGATACCATTGCGGACAATGCGGCTTTCGGCGCCCTCGTCGTTGGCGGTCGTATAATTCGCCCGATGGACATCGATATCCGTTGGGTCGGAGCGACTCTCTCCAAGAACGGCATCATCGAGGAATCGGGCGTGTCGGCGGCGATCATGGGACATCCGGCGGCCGGCATCGCGTGGCTGGTCAACAAACTTCATGCTGTGGGCGGTGGCCTGAAGAAGGGACAAATAGTCCTGGCCGGCTCCTTCACGCGTCCTGTCGATATCGCGAAAGGTGATGTCATCCAGGCCGACTATGGCCCTGTTGGCTCCATCGGCGTGTCGTTCGTGTGAGGTGCCAGATGGAACATCCTGTCAATCGGTTCAAGCGGAAGCTCCTTGCTGGTCAAAGTCAGATCGGCCTGTGGTGTGGCCTGCCGGGAAACTACGCCGCGGAAATCGTCGCGCCTTCAGGTTTCGATTGGCTCCTGTTCGACACGGAACATTCTCCGGGTGACGTTCTGACCGTCCTGCCACAATTGCAAGCGGTCGCACCATACGACGTTTCCCCAGTCGTCCGCCCGGCCATCAACGACCCCGTTCTCATCAAACGCTTCCTGGATATTGGCGTTCAGACACTGCTCATTCCCTACGTTCAGAACGCGGAAGAGGCGAAAGCCGCAGTCGCGGCCGTGCGATATCCTCCGGATGGAATTCGTGGTGTTTCTGCCCTGACGCGCGCCACTCGTTTCGGCCGAGTTGCGCAGTATGCGCAAAATGCGGAACGGGAAGTTTGCCTGTTGCTGCAAGTTGAGACGCGGGAAGCGCTTGGCAACCTCGAGTCGATTGCCTCGGTAGAGGGGGTGGATGGCGTATTCGTAGGACCGGCAGACCTTGCAGCGAGTTTCGGACACAGGGGCCAACCGAGCCACCCGGAGGTGGTCGATGCAATTGTCGACGCGATTGAACGCCTGAAAGTGCTGGGCAAGCCTGCGGGCATTCTTACCCCGGATGAGAAGTTCGCGGCACGGTGCATCTCACTGGGAACACTATTTACTGCCGTTGGTGTCGATGTCGCTGTTCTGGCGAGGGGATCGGAAGCACTCGCGGCACGATTTGCATCGCAAGGAGCGTACCGCGATGCCGCAACGTGATGAACTCCTCACTGAAATCGCACCGACGGGAGTCATCAGAGCGGCGGTCAACATGTCGAATGCCGCACTTGTCCAACTCGATCCAGTGACAGGCGTTCTAACAGGGCCGAGCGCGCAGATCGCGATCGCACTTGCGGCAGAACTCGACTGCTGTTTGTCGCTGGTTCGATACGGATCGGCCGCTGACATTCTTGCGGCTGCCGAAGGCAACGAGTGGGACGTTGCATTCATTGCTCCCGATCCGTCACGTGCCGACAGGTTATCCTTCTCGCCCCCCTATACCACGGTGACCGCCAGCTTTCTGGTGTCAGACAGTAGCCCGCTAGGCAGCGTGGGGCATGTCGACGTCGAAGGGGTGCGCATCGCCGCCGCCAAAACCGCCGCGTATACAAAGCAGCTTGAGCGACAGGTTAGAAATGCAATGCTCCTCCATACCGAAAATCCCGCCTCCGCCCTGGACATGCTTATATCCTGCCAGTGCGATGCGGCTGCGGGCTTGACCGAGTCCCTGTCACGTTTCTGCGAAGAGAATCCAGGTTTCCGCGTTGTTGAGGGGACATTCTCGAAAGTGCCTCAGGCGATCGCTGTGCATCGGAGGTGCGTTCACGCTTCAACCTTCCTGTCGGACTTCATCCAGCGGCATTGCAGTGCGGGTAAGCCGAGCAATTGAAGCGGTTGGCGGAACATGCGAGGGAGCCGGGTCGAGGGGACGCGACAGGTTAACCCCCGAATAGTCAATTGGAATCCTCTTCCCTCTCAAGCGTTCCGACTCGGAAGTTCATGTTTCGTTGAGCCTTTGGGCACGAT
Organism: Mesorhizobium sp. M1E.F.Ca.ET.041.01.1.1; assembly: GCF_003997355.1. NCBI lineage: Bacteria > Pseudomonadati > Pseudomonadota > Alphaproteobacteria > Hyphomicrobiales > Phyllobacteriaceae > Mesorhizobium > Mesorhizobium sp. M1E.F.Ca.ET.041.01.1.1. The sequence goes on from NZ_RZSL01000314.1 coordinate 2,925, forward strand.
GTCGAGCAACTCTTATTCCGAACGGTTGGCGGTGGCCGTGCTCCGGATCATGGGCGTGTGCTTCGTGGTGCAGCAAGTCCTTGCCGTCGTTGCCATTCGGCGTCCTGACGACCGTGTGGATGTGCCCGCGCGTCGGGCACGCCCCGCCGCCACCGCGAGAATGGCCCAGATCGGCGCTCCTCCCCCACCATCGCAGCGGGTCAAAAGGTGTCGGGGCGTAATCAGTCGGTGAAGATTGCCCAGAAGCCGGGCAGCATGCGGCTTGCGTCGCTCGGCTGCGCAGCCTCACCGACCGGCGCGACGCCGCCTTTCGAAATCGAAAGTCACGACCCAAAGCCGCCTCGCAGTCCCGAGCGGGGAATGGCTCTAAGCTCCGGAAGGCCGTCCTTCGGTTCCGCTTCCTGATTGGCTTTCTGCCTTCGCCAAACTGAGCTCCAGGCGCTCGATCAGCGCCAGATAGCGTGGATGATCGCGCAGAGGATTCATATCAACGTCCTGCGCCATCCAGTGCACTTGCTGCAATCCAAGCTGCGGCACGCAGTGCTGCAGCGTGTCGATCGCCTTTTCGACGGCGCCGATCGCCGCCAGGAAACACGCGACATTGTAGTGGCTGTTATAGTCCTCCGGGTCGATGGTGATCGCGCGCTCGGCCCACTGGAGGGCGCGTTCGTCCAGGCCGAGATTGTGGAGGATGTAACAACCATAGGCATAGGCTGCCCCATCGTCCGGATAGAGCTGCATGGCTTTCTCGATGCGGATAAGCAACTCCCCTGAAAGCCTGTGGGCTTCCTCCTCGTCGCCCAGCGTCTTGCGGCAATCCCAGAGCATGCACATCGCACCATAGCTGTTGCGATCAACCTCCACCGCCTTCTCGTAGGCGGCCGCGGCCTCTGCAAACTTGCGCTCCATGCGCAGCACGTCGCCCAAGGTCCTGTGCGCCTCGTAGAGATCGGGATCGAGCGCGATTGCTCGCCGGCAGGCGGCGCCTGCGAGCTCGATTTGCTCCTTCTGGAAATGCGCCATCGCCTGGGCCACATGAGCTTCCGCCAGCGTCGAGTCCAAAGCCAGCGCGCGCTGCGCCTCGGCGCTCAAGGTGACAAGGTTTGCACTGGGATCTCCGGATCTCAGCAACATGCCTTCAGCTAGCGCCAGCCCGGCCCGCGCCAGCGCGTATTCGGGATCGATCTCGAGCGCCCGCTGGTAGAGGCGTCGGGCGGAGAGGTGATTGCGACGGCCCAGGCGCAAGAAATGCTGCCGTCCCATGAGGTAATATTGATAGGCTTCGACGTTCTCGGTCGTGCGCTTGCCGATGGCAGCATACTCGGCCGGCATCAGCCGGATCTTCAGGGCATCGACGATGGCCCGCGCGATCTCGTCTTGGAGCGCAAATATGTCGTTAAGATCACGGTCGTAGCGTTCGGCCCACACATGATGCCCACTCATCCCGTCGATCAGCTGCGCGGTGATGCGAACGCGACTACCCGCCTTGCGTACGCTGCCTTCCAGCACATGCGAAACGCGCAATTGCCGCGCCGCTTCGCTGACATCCATCGACTTGCCTTTGAGGGCAAAGGTCGTGTTGCGCGCGGTGACTGCCAGCGCCCCGACCTTGCTGAGGTCGGTAATGATGTCCTCCGTGATGCCGTCAGAGAAGTATTCCTGCTCTGGGTCGCCGCTCATGTTGGTGAAAGGCAGCACGGCGATCGATGGTCGGTTGCGGAGAAGCGCATCCTTGGCCGGCGGCAAGGACGAGCTGGTGGGGGATTGCTCAATGGACATGACACGGTAAGCGCGTACCGGCTCCGCAATGTTGTGGACCCGTTGCTCGCCGATATCCGTATAGACGTATTCGAGTTTGCCTTTTACTTGATCGTAAATGGCGCGCGCGATGCAAACGCCGCCAGGCTCCGCGAGCTTTTCAAGCCGTGCCGCGATGTTCACACCGTCTCCGTATATCGTGTCGTCTTCGACGATCACGTCGCCGAGGTTTACGCCCATACGGAACGCCATGCGCCGGTTTTCGGAGAGCCCGGCGTTCTCGCCGCCCAGCTCGCGCTGCAACTCGATCGCACACTGCACGGCGTTAACCGCGCTCCCAAACTCGATCAGCAGGCTGTCCCCGGCCGAGCCGACGATGCGTCCGTGGAACCGCGCGATTTTGGGCTCGAACACCTCAGCTCGGAGCCGCCTCAACCGTCCCAGCGTTCCCGATTCGTCGGCCGCCATCAGCCGCGAGTAACCTGCCACGTCGGCAGCCAAGATCGCCGCAAGCCTGCGTTGCTCTTCTCGCAAGGGACGGACCTCCCGCCAGTTGGAACAATCTTAGCCTAAGAAACGGCGAGGGCGAGCACTTGTTCGGACGCCTGGAATCCGAAGTTGGCGTTAAGGAAGCATACCGTAGCGAAATTCGACAGTGCGGCAGATCCGGCCCGGACCATTGGTTGATTTCGCTCATGCCCGGCACGACGTTGTGCCGATGCCATGGGCGGTGACATGCCAGGAACTATCGGCCGCCTGCCACGTACGCCGGCGAGCACTCAATTCAATCCTCTTTCGAGACTGTAACGCCTGGCACCTGTTCGACGGTTTGCTTCAGATCGCCGACCAGTTTGTCGACAGAACCGGATGCAACAGGATGGTCGCCATCTTGATAGAATGAAATCTCGAACTCCTCCGGGTTCCAGACGCTGTCGCACGTGACCAGGATATCCGAGCGATGCATGGCCACGCCGAAGTACTCGTTGTCCGGAGTTGCGGGAGCAATCCGGATTGTAAAACCGTGCGTGTCAGCAAAGAACCGAAGCTGGCTGAAGAATTGTTCTCTCACATCCTTGCGTACGGGGACAACCACCGAACGGATCGGCTTTTGCGCGGGTCCAAGTCTCGGTGCCATGGCATACCCTTCGACTACGACCGAGGCGGCCGCCAGGCCAAGCAAGGCGGTCAACACGCAGCGTCGGATGATCGTGTTGAAGCCCGCCACGAGATCGTCCGTCCGCAGACGCCCTATCAACTCTCTTTCAAGACGGTGACGCCCGGCACAGCCTGGACAGCCTGCTTCAAGCCATCGACAAGTTTGGTCAAATACGGGGCAGGCACCGCATTCTCGCCTTGCTGGTAGAAGCCGATGAAAACCTCCTTCGTGTCCAAGGCGTTGTCGCCAAGCAGCTTGATGCTTTCCTGGTACATCTGCACCCCGAACTGCTCGCCGTCCGGCGTAATCGGGGCAATGCGGATGGCAAATCCATAGGTGTCTGCGAACTGCCTAAGCTGCCTGAAAAAGGCATCCTTGGTGTCCTCGGGAAGCGTAAACGTGATCTTGTGGAGCGGCAGTTGGACTCTCGATTTGACCGGCATCGCCTGCCTTACCATGATTCCGTACCCCACCACGAAGCTGAACAATCCAGCCAACAGTCCGCGACGCCCTACCATGATGCCCGAGCACTTCCATGGTGGAGTTCGATGTTTTCACGCATCTGCCGGTCCAGTTCGTTGAAGATATCCGGCCCGGACCATTGGTTGACCGCGCTCATACCCGGCACGACGTTGTTGCCGATGCCATGAGTGGTGACATGCCAAGAGCCATCGGCCGCCTGCCACGCCGTCCGGGTGATTTTCCCGTCGTAGAAGAGGTGCTCAGGAAGAGTGCGGTTGGTTATCGAAAGTCCGTTTTCCGTTACGTGAGTCAGCACTTCTCCAGCATAAATCCCGGCGAAGGGATCATAAACCGAATAGATAGCGCCATCGACCACCGGCACGGCCGGGTCCTGCCCGGGGACGGCAAAACGGGCCAACTGATCGGCGATCTCCTGCGCCGAACACGCGCTGCAGACCATGTTTGAGGTGACGTAATCGTGCCAGCCCGGTTTAGCGGGACTGTAGACCCCCAAGGGCCCTTCTGCCGCTTCCTCGGCCCGATAGGCCGCCAGCGCATTCATACTGGCGATCTCGGCCTGGCGGAAACTCGCCGGAACATTGCTGCGAAAAGAGCCACCCACCGGCAGGCCGGCCCGCAGCCGGGAGCGTGCATATTCCGCATAGGCGTTCGCCACGGAAGTCGAGTATGAACCGGAATCCGCCGCATAGCCGGCAACCGATCGCCTGTCGGCCGCGCGGGCCGACGCCATCGAGCTGACCGATTCAGAAGACGAAGCCGACTCTCGGCTGCCATCCCCCGCGTAGCCTGCAACGGAACTCCGGTCGACCGCCCGGCCCTCGGCCATCGAGCCTCCGGATCGTGTCCCGCCGCCTTGCCGGCTGTCGCCGGAATACCCATTGACGGAACCTCGGTCAGCGGCGCGAGCAGATGCCACCGACCCATCGGAACGGCTGTCGGAAG